>JAHWJK010000026.1 GCA_019348445.1 Actinomycetota bacterium
AGAAAGAACGGTTATTTGAGGTTGACCCAGACGGATTTCGTTTGCGTGTAGGTCTCGATCGAGTGCACGCCGAGCTCGCGGCCGAAACCCGATTGCTTGTAGCCGCCGAAGCTCACGGACGCGTCCGTCGGACCGTACGTATTCACCCACACCGTTCCGGCCTTGAGGCCGCGCGCGACGCGGAGTGCTTTCGAGATATCGCTCGTCCACACGGCCGCTGCGAGCCCGTACATCGTGTCGTTCGCCGTCGTGATCGCGGCATCGACGTCGTCGACCTCGATAACCGCGGCGACCGGGCCGAATATCTCCTCCTGCGCGATCTGCATGTCGTTTCGCACGCCCGCGAACACCGTCGGCTGCACGTAGTACCCGCCGTCGAACCCTTCGGCCGGGCCACCACCGGTCACGACCTCGGCCCCCTCCTTCTTTCCGATCTCGATGTATCCGGTGACGCGGTCGAACTGTTCCTGTGACACGACCGGTCCCATACCGGTGTCCTCCTCGAGAGGAGGTCCCAGCTTCATCGACTGCGTCGCCTCGACGAGAGAGTTGAGGAATTCGTCGTGGATCGGTTTCTCCACGAGGATCCGCGTTCCCGCGGTGCAGACCTGGCCCGAGTTCGAGAAGACGCCGTACATCGACGTCTTCGTCGCGCGCTTGAGGTTCGCATCCGCAAAGACGATGTTCGGCGACTTACCGCCGAGCTCGAGGCTCACGCGCTTCAAGTTGCCTTCCGACGCGTGCAGGATCTTCCGTCCTACTTCCGTGGAACCCGTGAACGCGATCTTGTCGACATCGGGGTGCTGCGCGAGAGCCTGCCCCGCTTCGGGGCCTAGCCCGGTGACGACGTTGAAGACTCCCTCGGGTACTCCTGCTTCTAACGCGAGCTCCGCGAGTCGCAGCGCGGTAAGCGGCGTCTGTTCGGCCGGCTTCAGAACGATCGTGTTGCCGCATGCCAGCGCGGGCGCGACCTTCCACGACGCCATCACCATCGGGAAATTCCACGGGATGATCCCGCCACACACACCAACCGGCTCTCTCAGGGTGAAGATGAACGAGTTGTCGTCGGACGGATTCGTCTCCCCGAAGAACTTCGTGGGCCATCCGGCGTAGTACCGGAACACGTCGCCTGCGACCCACATCTCGCCCGACGCGAGCGATACCGGCTTTCCGGCGTCGAGCGCCTCGAGCTGAGACAGCTCCGCCATATTGCGTTTGATGAGCTCACCGAGCTTGTAGAGGATCTCGGTGCGTTTGCCCGGCCGGAGGCTCGTCCAGCGCCGGTCTTCGAACGCCTCTCGTGCGGCCGCGACCGCGGCATCGATGTCCTCGACGCCTCCACGAGGCACCTCCGCGAACGACTTGCCCGTGGACGGGTCGATCGTCTCGAAAGTCTGTCCCCGCGTCGCCTCCGTCGGCTTGCCGCCGATCAGCATCTTCGGCGCTTCGAGGAACTTCGTTACTTCGGGAAGTACTTCCGCCTGGGCCATCGCCGCACTCCTTTGTGGTCGCTCCAGGACGCAGCCTAGCGGGCGAAGCCGGACGCGTAGGTGCCGAGCAGTCGCGTGAAGGTCGCGTGTTCGCTGACCTCGGTCAGGGCGTCGACCATCGCAGGTGCGTCCGCCGGCGCCTCGACATCGACGTAGAACACGTACTCCCACGGGCGTCCCGCACGAGGCCTCGACTCGAGCTTCGACATGCTGAGGTGCCGTTCCGCGAACGCGCCGATGCAACGGTAGAGAGAACCGGCGACATGCCCGACCCCGAACACCAGCGACGACTTGTCCGGATCCTTGAGCGGGTCCGGGTTTCGTGACAGCACGCCGAAGCGCGTGTAGTTGTCGGGATAGGTCTGGATCCGTTCGGCTACGACCTCGAGCCCGTAGAGGTCGGCCGCGCGCCGAGACGCGATCGCGCCGGTGCGTTCGAGCTTGTCCTCGGCGATGCGTTTCGCCGCTCCCGCGGTGTCGTACTCCGCGCGGACGTTGAGCTCGAGTGATGTCAGGAATTCCTCGCACTGCGCCACGGCTTGGGGATGCGAGATCACCTCCGTCAGCTCGTCTATCGACGTGCCGGGTAAGGCGAGGAGGCAGTGATCGACGCGTACGATCGTCTCGCCGACGAGATGCAAACCGTGCTTCAGGAAGAGGTCGTAGGTCTCGTTGATGCTGCCGGCCTGCGAGTTGTCCATCGGGACCAAGCCGTGGTCGGCGCGTCCGACCTCGACGGCTTCGAACACCTTGCGGATCGACTGCAGTGGACGACGGTCCGCGTTCGGGAACAGCGCGAGAACTCCCTCCTCCGAGTAAGCCCCCGCCTCGCCTTGGTAGGCAACCACCACGTCGCCCAAGTTCGGATCGTTCATCGCGGCAATATAGGTCGAGTTGACACCTTATGTCCCGTGACGGCGGGCCTCGCGCGGTTTGGTCGGTGACCTCTGGGGAAGGGGTTTCAAGAGACATCCATCGACCGAAAGGAGCGGATGTGGACGCCTTCAGAGCTGGACTGGAGGATGCGTGGAGTTCGGTAGCGGCTTTCTTGCCGAAGCTCGCCGGCTTCCTGTTGATCCTGATCGTCGGCTACTTCATCGCGAAGCTCATCGAGAAAGTGATCGACAAGGTCCTCGAGCGAGTCGGGTTCGACAAAGCGGTTGAACGAGGTGGCATCAAGAAAGCGCTCGAAGGATCGAAATTCGACGCTTCTTCGATACTTGCCAAGGTCGTCTTCTACACGATCTTCCTCTTCGTTCTGCAGTTGGCCTTCAGCGTCTTCGGGGACAACCCCATCTCGGATCTCATCACCGGCGTGATCGCGTACCTGCCGAAGGTCTTCGTCGCGATCCTGATCCTCGTGCTCGGCTCCGCCATCGCCGCCGCGGTTAAAGAGATCGTCGAGGCGTCGATCGGCGGTCTCAGCTACGGACGCCCACTCGCGCTCGGAGCGAGCGCGGCGATCCTCGTGATCGCGGTGTTCGCGGCTCTCGACCAGTTGGAGATCGCACCGACGGTCGTGAACACGCTGTTCATCGGCATGGTGGTGCTCGTCGTCGGATCCGGCATCATCGCGATCGGCGGCGGGGGCATCAAGACGATGCAGCAGTACTGGGAACGGACGTCCCAGCGTCTCGAGCGCGAGTCAGACCGGATCCAGGACGAAGCGCAGGGCGCGACCGACCGGATCCAGGACCGTGCTCAGGAGCGCGCCGCCCAGGTACAGGGACAGACGCCGGGAACGCCTCGGCCGTAACGGAACTACGCAGAACGACGGGGGAGTGCTTCGGCACTCCCCCGTTCGCGTTGCCGACATAGGGTCACTCCATGGCGAGTCCTTACTCTCGTCCCACCGACCCGGCGAAGCGACGCAGTGCCGAGCTCACCGACGGCGCCGCCAGTGCACCCCGCCGGGCGATGCTCAAGGCGATCGGCTTCACCGACGACGATCTCGCTCGACCACTGATCGGGATCGCCACCGAGTGGATCGAGACGATGCCGTGCAACTTCAACCATCGCGACCTTGCGCAGCGAGTCAAGAAAGGCGTTCGCGCGGCGGGTGGGACCCCGATGGAGTTCAACACGATCTCGATCTCCGATGCCGTGACGATGGGGACCTCCGGCATGCGCGCGTCGCTCGTCAGTCGCGAGGTGATCGCCGATTCGATCGAGCTGGTCGCGCGCGGCCACCTGTTCGACGGCCTCGTATGCCTCGTCGGCTGTGACAAGACTTTGCCCGCGGCCGTCATGGCGCTGTGCCGCCTCGACGTCCCGGGGCTCGTCATGTACGGCGGCTCGATCGCGGCCGGCAAGTGGCGCGGCCGCGACGTGACCATCCAGGACGTCTTCGAAGCAGTGGGAGAGCACGCGACCGGCGAGCTATCGGATGACGATCTGCACGATCTCGAGAACGTGGCGTGTCCGGGGGCCGGAGCGTGCGGCGGCCAGTTCACCGCGAACACGATGGCGACGGCACTCGACTTCCTCGGGATCAGCCCGAGCGACCTGAGCGGCATCCCCGCGACGCACCCCGCTAAGAAAGAGGCAGCGGAACGCGCCGGTGAGCTCGTGATGAAGCTCGTGCGGGACGACGTGAGGCCGTCGGAGATCGTGACTCTAAAAGCGATCGAGAATGCGATCGCGTGCGTTGCGGCGACCGGCGGTTCCACGAATGCGGTCATGCACCTGATCGCGATCGCGCGTGAAGCCGGCGTAGAGATGTCGATCGATCGGTTCCACGAGATCTCGGAGCGAACGCCGATCGTGGCGAGTCTGAAGCCCGGCGGTGATTACGTTGCAACCGACCTACATGCGGCGGGCGGTATCGCCCTCGTTGCGCGGGAGCTGGCAAAGAGAAACTTGATCCACCGCGACGCCATCACCGTCGACGGTCGCACGCTCGGCGAAGTAGGCGACGAGGTTCACGAGACGCCGGGACAGAAGGTCGTCGTCGGCATCGACTCACCGATCAAAGACCACGGTGGCATCTCGATACTCCGCGGCAACCTCGCGCCCGACGGGTGCGTGGCGAAGCTCGCAGGCCACGAACGGCGTTTCCACCGAGGCCCGGCACGCGTCTTCGACTCGGAAGAAGACTGCTTCGAAGCCGTGACGCGGCAGTCGATCGCGCCGGGAGACGTGGTCGTCATCCGTTACGAGGGCCCGGCCGGAGGTCCGGGGATGCGAGAGATGCTGTCGGTCACCGCCGCGCTCGTAGGCGAAGGCCTCGGCGATTCCGTTGCACTCATCACGGATGGGAGGTTCTCGGGAGCGACACACGGATTCATGTGCGGACACATCTCGCCAGAAGCAGCGCGCGGCGGCCCGCTTGCGATCGTCAGAGACGGCGACGAGATCGAGATAGACGTCGACGCGCGGGAGCTCAGGCTCGCCGTCGCGCAAGACGAGATCGAGAAGCGATTGGCGGACTGGACGCCACCGTCACCGCGCTACGCCCGCGGCGTCTTCGCGAAATACGCGGCCTCGGTGTCGTCCGCGTCGGAAGGAGCGGTGACCGAACCCGGGTTCTTCGCAGACTAGGACCGCAGCGTCAGCCGGTCTTCAGAGGCGGGACCCACTTCGGATGCGCCTCGGCGAGCCACGCTTGCTCTTCCTTGCCGAGGTCCGTGTGTGACGGTTCGCCGGCCCACATCTCACGAGCGATCGCTTGCCAGTTCCGCGTGACTTCGAGACGACCCAGCAACGATGCGACTCCGAACGACATGCGGTTGAAGGTCACCATGACGCCCGGGATGCCGACCTTGCGCAGCGTCTGGAACGCCGGGGAGCGCGGGTCGAACCCGGCGGTACCGATCGCCTGGATGAGCGGAGCATCGATCGTGAACTCTCGGTCTTCGAGAACCGGCTTGTTCATCATCTTCAGGTGCTCCCACACCGCGTCGATCTCGGGAGTTCTGCGGTTCAGGATGCCGATGTCTTCGAGGGCCTGCCGCCCGCGCTCCTTGTCCTCGTGGATCAACGCCTGAACGATCTCCAACAACTGGCGCAATGTCTCGGGTTCGATCTCGCGCACGAGGCCGTAATCGAGGAACGCCACCTTTCCGTCCGGTAACAGCAGGTAGTTCCCCGGATGCGGATCCGCAGAGAACAACAGGAACCGGTTGAGGCTCCCGTAGAAGAAACGGAAGAGGACTTCTGCGAGCTCGCTTCTCCGTTCTTGCTCCCACTCGAAGGCCGACATGAATGGTTCGCCCTTCACGAACTCTTGCGTGATCACACGCGTCCGGCTGAAGTCCTTGTAGACCTTCGGCACCACTATGAACGGGTGGCCTGCGAACAACTTCGCGAAGCGTTCTTGGTTGGATGCCTCGCGGCGGTAATCGAGCTCTTCTAGTACGCGTTCCTTGACCTCGTTCGCGACCTCTCTCGGGTCGAGGTTCGGCGCGATGGCGACCGCGAGCTTCGTCATCGCGGAGACGTTCTTCAGATCCGACCGGACGGCGTCGTCGACACCCGGATACTGAACCTTGACCGCGACCTCCTCGCCGGTGGGAAGCGTCGCCCTGTGGACCTGTCCGATCGACGCCGACGCGACCGCGTCGTCCTCAAACGTGGCGAAGACCTTGTGCACCGGCTTGCCGAACTCTTCCTCGATCACGGCTTTCGACGCCTCTGGGTCCATCGGAGGTGCAGAGTTCTGCAGCATCGTCAAGGCATCGCGATACGTCGACATGTACTCGCCCGGTGCGCCGAACTCGTAGAACGACGCGAGTTGGCCGAGTTTCATCGCCGCGCCCTTCATCTCTCCGAGCATCTGGACGATCTGCTGCGCGGTCTTTTGATGGAACGAGTCGAGGAACTCGCCCGATCGCTCCGGCGCGGCGAAAGCCTTGGCCCTCGTTCCTACGAAGCGGAACGCGGACTTCCCTGTTTGCCCGGCCAGCTTCGCCCCGCGCTCGACCCAACCGGTCGGTATGGGACCTTTGTTCCTCTTGTCGTCGGCCATCAGGGCTACTCTACTTTCGTGACCTTGCGGCGTTACCTCGTGATCGCTCTACTCCTAGTACTACCAACCACCCCTCCGGTCTCGGCGTTATCGAGCGGAGCCGCAACCGGCGCGGTAGAGAAGTTCGACCGAAGCAAAGCCATGAAGCACGTGTGGCGGCTCGCCAACCGGATCGGCGTGCGGGTCCGCGCGACCGATGGTGAAAAGCGCGCAGCGCGTTACATCAGACGCCAGTTCGAGAACCTCGGCTATCGCGTGAACGTCCAGAAGTTTGCGGTCGACGGCGGGACGTCGAGGAATGTGGTGGCGTGGTGGCCCGGCGTGATCGAGCACCCGTTCGTCGTCGGTGGACACATGGATACGGTGGCACGGTCTCCCGGCGCGAACGACAACGCGTCCGGCGTATCGATCCTCATCGAAACGGCGCGGCTCCTTCGCGGCCGCGACAAAGCCCGGTTGTTCAAGTTCGTCGCCTTCGGATCCGAAGAGTTCGGCGCGAACGGTAAGCACCACGTTGGCTCACACGTCTACGTCAAACGGCTGGGCCCACGCGGACGCGAACGCTCGCCGGGGATGGTGTCGGTCGACATGGTCGGAGACGGTCGCCCTCTCATCGTCGGCAACTCCGGCATCGCCGGTGATGTCGTAGCGAAGGAGCTTTACCGGCAACTACGTGACGCGAAGGTGTCAGTGCGGTTCGACACGTGGTGCGATTGCTCGGACCACGGGCCGTTCGAGCATGCCGGGATCCCCGCGTCGTACATGTGGAGCGGCGACGAGCCCGATTACCACGCGCCGAGCGACACCCCGTGGAACATGCCAACCGACGACCTCTACCGGTCGGGGCGAGCGGTTCGGGCATTCGTGCTGTCGCTGAGTCGCAGCGACCTACGCCGCTTCCGCAACAGCCACTGACCGACGCGCAACAACAGGCTAATCTCGCCACATGAGCGACCACGAGACCGAATCGTTCACGCCGTACGAGCCCCAGACGTCCTACGACTGGGACTACGGCGACCAACCACCCCCGGAAGGGGGCCGCAATGTGCCGAACGTGCTGTGGGGACGTCTGGCGGCGCTGGGCCTACTGGCCCTGATCGCCTTCCTACTGGGGCGGTGGAGCGCCCCCAACGGCGTCGACTCCGAGCAGCTCGCGGCGGCGCGCGCAGACAACCGCGCCGCGCAGGCGAGGATCGAGGAGCTCGAGGCAGCGTTGCAGGCGCAGCCGACGGTATCGCCGACACCGTCCATCACGGTCGACGACCAGACCGACGAAGCCGACGACGCCACCTTCGACGGCGAGACCTACACCATCCAGAGCGGCGACACGCTGCGCGACATCGCCGAGCGTTTCTGCGGTGATCCCACCGAGGGCGATCTCATCGCCGATTTCAACGGGATCGCCGATCCCACGCTCATCACTCCGGGAACCGAACTGAAGATCCCGGAAGACTGCGGGGATTAGTCGGCTAGCTCTTCGAACGCCAATGGACCGTGGCGTTCGTATTCCTTCGCGGTCTTGCGCGGGAGGTCGGTGCAGTCGCGCTCCTCGAGGATCAACTTGCGCGCTTCGGGGTCCGGTCTCGTTTCGAAGTCGAAAGCGTTGAACATGTCGCTCGCGCCACAGTCACGGTCGGTCATGCATGCGAGGCCGAAGATCCGCTCCATGAACTTCAGGACCGACGAGAACTCGTACTCGGTTTTGTCGATGAATCCCTGCTTCGCCCACGGCGAGATGATGATCATCGGCACGCGCGGGCCGAGGCCCATGATGTCGTACTGAGGCGGAGGAACGTGGTCGTAGAACCCGCCGAAGTCGTCCCACGTGATGAATATGGCGGTGTTCTTCCAGAACTTCGAGTTCATGATCGCGTTGACGTGGCGCACGGTCCAGTTCTCGCCGACGCAGACGCTCGGCCCGCCCGGGTGTTCGTTCGTCCCGGGCGGTGGGACGATCCACGTCGCTTGCGGAAGGTTCCCCTTTTCCAGATCCTCGATGAATCGGTCGCCGATGGCTCCGCCTCTCAGGATCGCGGGATCGCGAACCTTCGGCCCCCATAACTTCGGATCCTCGAAGATGTGCTCGATCGCGAGCAACGCGTTCATCCACGAACCGTCCGCAGCGTAGTAGCGCCACGAGATCCCTTCTCTTTCGAACTGGTCCATGATCACTTCGAAGTCGAAGCACGCGCGGATCTTCTCCCAGTACTTCACGATGTTCGTGAAGTCGAATTCTTCGCCCGGTCGGAATTGGCGTCCCTCGGCCTCCATGATCTCGGCGCGTTCCTTTTCGTTCAGATTCCGCTCGAACGCGGTGACGAGCTCCTCCGGATCGTCGCAGTACCCGCCTTCCCCACCGGTCGGGTCCTTGTTGTCGACGATGTCTCCCGCGTAAGCAGCCACCGTGTAGAGGTGCTCCGGGAAAGTCGGGCCATACATCGACGAGAACGTGTGGTCACTGAGAACGAAGTTGTCCGCATACGCCCAATACGCGGGGATGCCCTCCCGAGTGAAGGACGTGAAGCCGTTCATCGTTTCGCCGTTAAAAACTAGATCGAAGCGGTCCATGCGACCGCCGTTGATACCTTCGACCGCATCTGCGAACGAGTGACCGATGTCGGGCTCGAAAACGTCGGTCGCCTCCTGGAGAAGGACCTGGTTCCCGTTCGAGATCCGAGCGAGATCGGCCCCCTCCGCTCCGGGATAGCGGGCGAAGTAGTTGTCGAACGTCCGGTTCTCTTTGACGATGAACACGACGTGTTTGATCGGGAAGTTCGGCCGCTCGTCGGCCGGATCGGGTGTCGTCGCACCGGCGATCCCGCCCTCCCGGACCGGTCGTGAGCCGCTTTCCCCTGCGTCATCGCCGAGGAGCCCGCGGCCGCCGAAGTAGAACACGATGAAAACCACCAGGAAGAACAGCGTCCTCCGCCGGCGCCGGTACATCCGGCGCCGCGCCATGCGGCGACGCGCCTGGAGACGGCGGATCCGTTCCGGGTCCATCGGCGGCAGGCTCATCGGCCGACAATGCTCCCATCGATTGACTCACGCGACAGGAAGCCTTCGGCACGCGCGGCACACGCCCTAGCGGGCGATCGTCAAGAAGCCGTGGGGCTATGTTCCGCGGGAGGAAGTGACTCTCGGCGCGCCGGCGGCATCATCCATGAGTCGTTCGAGCTCGGCGATCGCGGCCCGAACCTCTTCCTGAGTCGGTTCCTCGAGCCCGTATCGCTCTTTCTCGAAAGCGCTAAGAGCTTTCGAGAAGTCCTTTCGTGGCGATCGGAACGTCGCACGCCGCAAGAGCTCGGCGGCGGTCTCGTTCGGTGACCTCCCGCGTCCGTAACCCGCGAGCGTCTGCTCGAAGCGCCGAAACGCTCGCGTCACCGGCCCACCGCCACGCCCTACGGGAGCTGCAACCGGAACGGGGGCGAGCCTCGGGGTTCGACGGCGACGGCCGAGCCATATGCCGGCCACTACGACCGCCACGATCGCGAAGTAGAGGACGTAGCGGATCGTTTCGGGCGACAACCCCGGTATCGCGACAGAGATCTTGTCACTGAGGAATTCGATGGCGCGGGCGAGCGGCACGGTCTCGGCTAGTTCGGTCTCCGCCGGCGGGACTGCGAACGTCGGGTCGAACTCGTACCAGCCGTACCTGGGAAACCAGGCTTCCACCCACGCGTGCGCGTCCGAGTTCTTGATCTCGTAGTAGCCCGTGAAGGGATTGCGAGTCCCCGGCGTGTATCCGGTGATGACGCGCGTTGGGATGCCCAGGCTGCGCAGCATGATCGCGGTTGCCGCGGCGAACTGCTCGCAGAATCCGACTTCGCTGTCGAAGAGGAAGTAGTCGACGGCGTCACGACCTACCGGCGGCACGGGTGAATCCGTGTTGTAGCGGAAGTTGTCGGCGAGCCACTCCTCGATCGCCTTGATCTTGTCGTAGCGGGTCGGCGCGTCGCGCGTGAGTCGTTCGGCAAGGTCGTGTACCCGCGGCGGCACCGAATCCGGGATCTGCAAGTACTTGTCGAACTTCGGCGGCGCCTCTTCTTCCGGCAGGCTCCGGAGTTGGTCTGGAGTGGCGGCACCGCGCGACGACACGACGCTGTAGACGGATTCGGGCGAAAGCGTCCCACCGGTCCGCAATCCGCCGTTCTCGTCGACGCTCAGCGTTCCGTCGATCCAGACGGAATCGGGCTGGCCTCCGGAGAAGACGACGTTCGGCTGCTCCCTCTCGACGTAGAAGGTCTGCGTCACGATCGAGCGCGGCCCGAGGCTTCTGTGCTCGAGCGGGTAGCCGTACGGTGGATCTGACTCGCCGAGCGGCACCGGTTCTTCGTCGGGCGCGTACCACGCACGACCGTCGTAGTTGTCGAAGATGATCCCCCGGTAGAACGCGGGGGCCGAGGCGCGCACGCGCATGACGACCTCGTCGGACAGCTCGCCGCGCACGCTCAGGTCCATGCGGTTGTTGAACCCGTAATAGGCGGCATCGCTCGCCCTCGTCGACGGCGACGTTCCCGACGCGAACCCCGGGTTCGTTACCGCTCCCGAGCCCCCGATACCGCCTCCACCGAAGCTGAAGGGAAGAGCGAAGGTACGGACCGCATGCGGCTGCGGGATCACGAGGAACAACACCACCGCCGCGGCCGTGGTCACGCCGACCACCTTGAGGAAGTCTCGATTGAGCGCTCTTTTCGCGTCCGCTCGTCCTCTGTTGGACTGCGGCGTCATCGACGCGGTCGCGCCTTCACTGATCTCTGAACGATGCAGAAGGGCGAGCGCGACGATCGCGAGCGCGAAATAGATCAGCAACACGCCTCCGTACCAGAGATCCTGAGAGATCGATCCCGCCGCGGCCATCAGGGTCAGAGACGAGCCGAGCGAGAAATTCAGGTCCTTGCGCGCGGGCAGATCGAACCCGTGGATCACCTGGACCCACAGAAACAGGTCGGCCAGCGGGAAGCGCACCTCGTCGAGGGTTGCGACGTTCGACAACTGGCGCAGGAAGTTCAACATCGCCAGGAGCGCGAACACCGTCAGTCCGATCTTGATCACCCAGTTGTCGTCGCGGCGGCGCTTGTACGAGACGTAATACGCGACGCACAGCATCACGACGACGGTCACAAACGAGGTGATCGCGATCGCTTGTACGACCGCGAGTGCAAGCGCACCCATGACGACGGTCGCCAGCACGACGGCCCGCAGCGCGACCGAGTCTTCGGGTTGCCTCGTCCGATTCGCGTCACGGACCGACTGCATCACCCCAGGCATTCGGCGAGGTCCTCTCCGCGGGAGACAACGCGAACGGCGGTTCGTCCGACGCTCATGGCCTGCAGGCTCGATCCCTCATCGAAATCGAGGAAACGAACGTCGTCGTACCAACTCGAAGCTCTTGCAGCGACGACGATCGCGCGAGATCCTGCGGCCTGGATCATGCGGACCGCGTCCTCGGCATCACGCGCGGCCTCGCCTAAAGTCGGTATCAAGACGACGACCGTCCCCCGCCGCCCTACACGCGCCAATGCCTGCGACACGAGCGGTGTCACCGGAGAGTCGATGGGTTCGGCCGCGGCGAGCCAGTCGAGGATGTCGTAACGATCCGGGTCGCCGAGATGCGCGACTCCTTCTGGCAGCGGTCGCAACAGATCGACCGGGTGCCCCGTGTTCAGCGCGTAGATCCCGATCGACGCGGCCGCACTGACGAGCATCTCGAAGGCCGAATCGGGCGGGTCGCCGACATCCTTACCGGCGAGGATGAGCGTCACCCGGCTCTGGACCTCTTCCTCGAACTCACGGACGACCAGCTCCCCGACGCGCGCCGTCGATCGCCAATGGACCGCGCGCTGAGGGTCACCCGGCCGGTACTCGCGCACGCCGAGGTACTCCTGTCCGGCGCCCGTTCGCGCGCGCTCGTGCAACACGTCGGCGGGAAACGACGACGGCTCGAGGATCGGGAACGAGCCGAGGTCGGCCCAATGCGGCACCACGGTCGTCTCCCCCGGTACCTCTATCGCCTTGCGCGAACGCATGAAACCGAACGGCGCTCCGGACGTGAGAAGAACCGCCCCCGACGTGAAGACGCCGCGGCGATGAGCGGTCTTAACGAGCTCGATCTCCGATCGCTCCCCGGGTCGCAGACGCTCTGCCGTGACGACGGTCGGTTCGAACGCGGCGAAGTGGTCTTCTACCCGCATCAGCGGCAACGTCCGCCGGCCTCGGTTGTGGATCGTGAGACCGACGGCGACGGGATCGCCGGCGCAGGTTCGCCTCGGCGCGCGGCGTTCGATAGCGGCCGCCCCGAGGTTGTGACGCCACAGCAACGATGTTGCGACCAGACCGAGGACGCTGGCGGCGAGCACGAACAGCCATCCCGCTTGCGCCGTCGACGCGGCCATGAACAGCATCACGCCTATGCCCGCGACGATGAAGGCTCGGCGAGTCGGAACGAAACGCTTCACGCCTAGACCGGGTCGGTTACGGGGACCGGCGTCTTATCGACGATCTCTCGAACGGTCTTGGTCGCGCGCCCCGGCTCCAACCTCAGGCCCGCGTTCGGAAGAACGCGGTGTGCGAGTGCGGGTACGGCGAGCGTCTTGATGTCATCGGGCGTCACGAACTCACGGCCGTCCAGCAGTGCCCGCGCCTGCGCGCAGCGAACCAGGATGATCGACGCACGCGGGCTCGCTCCCAGAGCAAGGTCTTCGTGGGTCCGCGTTGCGATAGTCAGCTTGAGCGCGTAGTCGAGGACCGCATCGCTCACATGAGTCGACCGCACCACCTTGCGGACGCCGAGTACCTCTTCCGGATCGAGAACCGACTCGAGCTCCTCGATCGGGTGTGACTCCAATTGAGCTCTCACGATCTCGTGCTCGATCGCCGCACCGGCGTAGCCCATATCCATGGCGATCGCGAACCTGTCGAGTTGACCTTCGGGAAGCGGATACGTGCCGTGATGTTCGAGCGGATTCTGCGTAGCGATCAAAAACAGCGGATCGGGCAACGGGTGACGCGTTCCGTCGACCGTGACGGCATTCTCGTCCATCGCTTCGAACAGCGCGGATTGCGTTCGCGGCGTGGTGCGGTTGATCTCGTCGACCAGGACGACGTGCGCGAAGACCGGTCCGGGCAGAAACTCGAAGCGCTGAGTTGCCTGGTTGTAGACGTTCGAACCGGTGACGTCACTCGGCAGGAGATCCGGCGTTGCCTGGATCCGCTTGAACGACCCGCGGACCGAGCGCGCGATCGCTCGGGCCAGCATCGTCTTGCCGACGCCCGGCACGTCCTCCAGCAGCAGATGCCCGCCCGCGAACAAAGCCGTCGCCGCCGCCTCAACGGAGCGTCGTTTGCCTCGTATGACGTTCTCGACGTTATCGATCAGCAGCCTGGCGGCTTGAGTAGCCGCGGCGCGGTCCATGGAGGAATCATGGCAGGTTCTAGGTACTAGGAGAGGGGGCACCGTGACCGGCTTCGACATCCTCGAGCACACCGCGGACGTCGGAGTCCGCGCGCGCGGCGCATCCACCAAAGACGTCTTCGAACAGGCAACACTTGGACTCCTCGACATCACGGGTGCGAGCGGATCGGGGGCCGGCGAACGCGTCGACATCGAAGTCAGCGCGAACGACCTCGCCGGCGCGCTCGTCGACTGGCTCGAAGAGGTGCTGTATCTGCAGGACGCTCGGGACTCCGTCGTAACCGGACTCGGCGTCGAACGAGCCGATGATTCGGGCGCGCGAGGATGGGTCGAGATCGTGCCTCGCGACCGAGAACTGGAAGGGACCGCCGTCAAAGCGATCACCTATCACCAACTGAACGTAAGCCGGCAGCCCGACGGCACCTGGGTCGCTATCGTCTATCTCGATATCTGATGGAAGCGACGAAGGTAGGCCCCTACCTCTACGAGATCCCCGTCGGCTGGGTCGACGGGATGAGGGTTCCCGGGCGGATCTTTGCATCCGAGCAGATCCTCGAGAAGGCAACCGCCGACAACGCGCTGCAACAGGTCGCGAACGTTGCGACGATGCCGGGGATCGTCGGGTGGGCGCTCGCGATGCCCGACATCCATTGGGGGTACGGGTTCCCGATCGGCGGAGTCGCCGCTACGGACGTCGACGCCGGCGGTGCGATCTCTCCAGGTGGAGTCGGCTTCGACATCGGCTGTGGCGTTCGGCTGATCCGCAGTGACCTGACGTGGGACAACGACGTCAAGCCGCACATCCGCCAGCTCGTACGCGATCTCGGTAACAGAGTCCCGCGTGGTGTCGGCGGAAGCGGGCGGATGAAGCTCCGCGGCAACGAAGTCGATGAGGTCCTTCGCGACGGCGTGAAGTTCCCGTTGTCGCGCGGGATCGGATGGGAAGAAGACGCGGAGAACGTCGAGGACTTCGGCACGCTCTCCGGTGCCGACCCGACCAAGATCTCCGAACGAGCGAAAGAACGAGGCGGCCCGCAACTCGGAAGTCTCGGTGCGGGCAATCACTTCCTCGAGGTGCAAGTCGTCGAGGAGATCCGCCACCATGCCGCGGCCGATGCCATGGAACTCTTCGAGGGCCAGGTCGTCGTGATGATCCATTCGGGTTCGCGCGGCATGGGTCACCAGGCCTGTCAGGACTACGTCAAGAGGATCGACCGCCTCATGCCGGAGCTCGGCATCGAGGTGCCCGACCGTCAGCTCGCATCGGCTCCTCTCGATCACGACGCGGCGCAGGATTATCTCGGTGCGATGTCGGCGGCGGGAAATTACGCGCGGGCGAACCGGCATCTGTTGACCGACGGATGCCGCGAAGCGTTCATGAAAACGTTCGGTCGACCGGCACGAGACATGGGGATGCGAGTCGTCTACGACATCTCGCACAACCTCGCGAAGGTCGAGGAGTACGAGATCGACGGGAAGACGCGGCGTCTGTGCGTGCACCGGAAGGGAGCAACGCGCGCGTTCGGGCCGGGGCATCCCGAGCTCCCGGATCGCTACAAGAGCGTCGGTCAGCCGGTCATCGTGCCGGGTTCGATGGGGACCGCGTCGTACATGCTCGTCGGCACGAACGAGTCGGCGAAGCTCTCGTTCTCGTCTACATGCCACGGTGCCGGACGCGCCATGAGCCGCACCGCCGCGAAGAAACAGATGAGCGGGCAGGACCTCAAACGCGAACTGGAAGAGCGCGGCATCATCCTCGCCGCGTCACAGCCGAAGTTGCTGTCGGAGGAGGCGCCCTACGCGTACAAGGACGTCTCGGAGGTCGTCGAGACCTGTGAGGGGGCCGGGATCTCGAAAGTCGTTGCACGACTTCGGCCGGTCGGAGTGGTCAAGGGCTAACCGCCCGGCTTAATCGTCCTCGGCATCGTCGGTGATGTCATCGTCGGTCGCATCGTCGAGGTCTCGGTCGTCGGGAACCTCGACACCGTCAGCGTCTTCGTCGCTCTCATCGGCCGCATCGTCCGCGTCGTCTTCCCGATCGTCGGCGTCATCGGCCGCATCGTCGCGTTCGTCTTCGAGATCGTCGGCGTCGTCTTCGCGATCGTC
>JAHWJK010000107.1 GCA_019348445.1 Actinomycetota bacterium
GGTCTGCCGAACCACATCCCGGCACCGCATCGCTCGCACTTCCGTGACTTGAGTCTGGAGTCGAACAGTCGTTTCTTCAACGTATAGGTGTTCGAACACGCCGGTTCTTGACGAGGATGTCCGACAACGGGACGGCATAGCGTGGGGACATGTGCCGTCCGCGATTCGCGGCGCGTCCTAGGAAGTGACTCGTGTCCACTTCCATCCGTCGGAGTCGAGCCAATAGGACCTTGCTATTCGACACACTGGGTTCCAGTCCGAGCCGTCTGAGAACGTCGGCTCTCGATCTTGCCCCCGAAACGGCTTGCCGGATCTGTTCATCAGTCACGCGATGCACAGGTGAATCCTTCGTGGGGCGAGGAAAGGGATCTGAGATATGCAGCTCTCTCATTCGCTGGCGAACCGTCTCGTAGTTCGATCCACATGGAACGAGACCGAGTTTCGCCACTACCTGGCGCATGTTTTTGGATTCGGCTACCGCGCAGGCCAATTGCAGATCCGTGTACTTCCGTCGTGGCATTCGGCCACCGTATCGATGGGGTGCGACAAAAAGGACATTCCGTTCCGGTGGTCGGTTGAACATGACACGACCGGGCTATGCGCCACACCACCCACCCGCATCTTCCTGATGGAGCTATGGAGTTATGCGTGGGCGTAAATACGTATGGTTCGCCGCCCTTCTCGAACGGACACTGGTCATACAGCTGTTCGAGAGGGAGGCAACGTGGCGCAGGCGGCGCATGCGCGCGACATCGGATTCGATCCGCACGGCATCAGGCAGTTCCTGCCGCACTCGATCGCGGCCTCGTTGGGCGTATTCGGGTTCCCCAGCGCGGTCCTTTTCTCGACGCTGATCCTGACCGAACCGAACCCTCCGGTCCTGTTGTGTTCGGTGCTGAGCCTTGTCCTTTCGAGCGTCGCATCCGTCGTCGGGGCAGCGCTCTGGCAGCGGCATCCGAAATCCAAAGAAGTCTCGTTCGGCGATCTCATGTTCTGGAGTTGGTGGACGCGTAGGCGCGCCGAATCACGCCTCGTGAACGGTACGGCCGCACTCGGTCTCGATCGTCGTGGCACCCCTGTAGGTCACCTGACGCTTTCTCGGGGCGAACAGTTGCGCGTCTTGCGAGAGTTGAACGATGCGCTCGAGTCGAAAGACCCCTACACGCGCGGCCATTCGAAAAGGGTCGAGCGCCACGTCTTTCGGATGGCGAACGCGATGGGTCTGTCGGTGCACGAGATCGAGGAGTTGCGTCTCGCCGCCGCGTTGCACGACGTCGGCAAGATCCGCGTCCCGGATCATGTCCTTCGCAAGCCGGGAAAGCTGAGCGCCGACGAGTTCACGCTGATGAAGGAGCATCCCTCGGTCGGAGCATGGATGCTTTCGTTCGTTGGTAGCCAGGACGTGATCGAAGCGGTGCGGTATCACCACGAACGGTGGGACGGCCGTGGCTACCCCGACGGGATCGCGCGCACGGACATACCTCTGTTCGCTCGGATCATCGCGGTCGCGGATACGTTCGATGCCATCACCTCCACGCGCCCTTACCGCGCGAAGTCGGCGCGCGATCGCGCCGTTGCAGAGATCCGCGCGGCAGCAGGGTCGCAACTGGATCCGATGTGCGTCGAGGTCTTCTGCAGTTCGCTGCCGGCAGCGGTTCCCGTTGCTGCCGTGCTCTATCTGCTTCCCGCGGGGATCAAGAAGCTCGTGCGCGAGCTTGCCGTGACGTCGCGCCGCACCGGATTACAGGCGATCGCGAGCGGCGTCGGCGCGGCGAGTGCTGCAGTCATGGTCACTACCCCCGTGATATCGCCGGCTCTCGGACCCAGACCCGCGGCGGCCGAAAGGGTCGTCGACACCGTAAGAGCGGGCGGCGATCCACAAGTAGATGTCGCGAACGATCACGCGGATGCCGCGGAAGACATGCAGGATGAGGCCGACCGCCAGACGCGCGAACGCAAAGACGATGTCGACCCCGACGACGAGCGCGGCGGCGAGATAACGCGAGGCGCGGCGAGATCCGGCGTGGTTGAGGAACCTCTAGCGATACCGGCCCTCGATGACTCCGAGGGCGGACAGGGTGTGAGCGGAACCGATCCGTCCGACAGCGACGGGTCGGTCGATGCGGACGACCCGGCTTCCACGGATCCGGATCCAGGTCGCGGCAAGCCTGGCGCCGGCGGCGCGTCGGTAGACAACGGCTCCGGCACCTCCGGCTCCGGCAAGGGCAAGTCCGGCACCTCCGGCTCGGGCAAGTCCGGCACCTCCGGCTCCGGCAAGTCCGGCACCTCCGGCTCCGGCAAGTCCGGCACCTCCGGCTCGGGCAAGTCCGGCTCGGCACCGGGGAACTCCGGCACCACTGCCCCGGACGCCACCGCTCCCGACCCGGGCAACTCCGGCGGCAACGGCGGCAACTCCGGCGGCAACGGCGGCAACTCCGGCGGCAACGGCGGCAACTCCGGCGGCAACGGCAACTCCGGCGGCAACGGCGGTGGCCACGGGCGAGGTGGATCCGGGGGCGGCACCAGTGACGACGACGCCGATCTCTTCGAGTGAGGCGAAGCGTGCGCGATGGGAACTAAAGGGACTTTTCGAGCGTTCGAATTAGAGTAGGCGGCGACGAGAAAGGGGCGGACGAGCCGCTCCCACCGGCCACCGGGCGGGGAGCATGGCTCGCTGATTTCAGACATGGCAATGGCGCCGAGAACGAGGCTTGGGGAGATCCTCCTCGACGCGGGGATCATCACGCAGGACCAGCTGGATCGTGCCGTCGAGCAACGGCGTGCCGCGGACGGTCGTAAGCCTCGCCTAGAGACGATCCTGGTCGAGAATGGCTACGCGGGCGGTGAAGTCATCGCTCGGACGATCGCACAGGCGTTGAACCTGCCCTTTATCGATCTCACCACGGTCGACGTCGATCCCGAGGTCGTGCAGATGATCCCGCGATGGCTGGCCGAGCGACACCAGCTCGTTCCGGTCCGGCGAACCGGCGATGGCGTCATGGTCGCGATGACCGATCCGTCGAACCTCGTCGCTCTCGACGACGTCCGGGTGTCGGCGCGCGTAGGGCGCGTTTCCGTGGGGGTCGCGGCGGTCGACGCGATCGCGGACGCATCCGAACGCATCTATTCGGTCGACTCCGCGGCCGCGGAGATCCTCGACCGCCTCGGGACAGCGGCAGAAGTCGAAGTTCTCCCTGAGGCCGACGACGATTCCGACCAGACGCTCGACGACAATGCCGAGGAGATGGCGCCGATCATCCAGCTGACGAACGCATTGCTCGCCGATGCGGTCAGGGGCCGGGCGACGGACGTCCACGTCGAGCCTCAACCCACGGAGGTCGACGTCCGTTACCGCGTCGACGGTTTGCTTCGTGAGGTGATGACCCTCCCGAAACACATCCAGGGTCTGGTCGTGTCGCGCTTGAAGATCATGGCCGGCATGGATATCGCGGAGCGACGCCGGCCTCAGGACGGTCGGACGCGGATCCTCGTCGACGGTCGCGAGGTCGACACCCGGGTTTCTACGATCCCGACACTTTCCGGCGAGAAGCTAGTCATCCGTCTTCTCTATAAGAGCCAGGAGAAGTCGTCGCTGGACGCGCTCGGTCTAGAGGACGACCAGCTAGAGACGTTGCGTCAGCACCTGATGCTCAGCCAGGGCCTGATCGTCTTCACGGGTCCAACGGGTTCGGGCAAGACCTCGACGATGTACGCCGCGCTATCGCAGATGCCGATCTCCGAGAAGAACATGGTGACGCTCGAAGATCCGATCGAATACCAGATCGCCGGGGTCAACCAGGTCCAGGTCGACGAGAAGGTCGGCGTCACGTTCGCTCGCGGGCTGCGCAGTTTCCTGCGCCAAGACCCCGACGTGATCATGGTCGGAGAGATACGCGATCTCGAAACCGCGCAGATCGTCTTGCAGTCCTCGCTGACGGGTCACCTGGTCCTGTCCAGCCTCCATACGAACGATGCTCCGTCGGCGATCACTCGGCTCGTCGATATCGGTGTCGAACCATTCCTCATCGCATCGGCGCTCTCATTGGCCGTCGCCCAACGTCTCGTCCGAGTCATATGTCCTCACTGCAGGCAAGAGTCTCCGGTAGCCGAAAGGACCCTGAAGCTGTTGGGCCTGACCGACTCCGACATCGCAGGCGTGCGTCTTGAGAAAGGCGTTGGTTGTGAGGAATGCGGTTACACCGGTTATCTCGGTCGCACCGGCATCTTCGAGGTTCTACCGATCACGCCGCAACTTCGCGAGCAGATCGGGACCCAGGTCTCCGACGCGGTGATCAGCGAAGCGGCCCGCGCTACCGGTGTGATGTCTCTGCGCGACGCCGGGCTGAAGAAGGTTAGGGACGGCATCACGACGCTCGAAGAGGTTTTGCGCGTCACGTATGTCGAGCAACAAGACGTTCGTCGGTGTCCCGGGTGCCGCCACGAGATCGAGACCTCTTTCGTCGTGTGTCCGTACTGTCAAACGGACTTGACGGCGAACACGTGCTCGAGCTGCGGCAAGGACACCGAGCCCGAGTGGCGCGTCTGCCCTTACTGCCGACACGATCTACCCAGCAATGATGATGTCGTCGGGCGCGATCGCCGCCGACTCCTCATAGTCGACGATGATGCCGACGTCTTAGAGATGACGGCAATGATGTTCGGAGAGGACTTCGACGTTCTCGTAGCGACAACAGGTGAAGAAGCGATCAGACGTGCGACGCTCGAGCGTCCGGACGTGATCCTTCTCGATCTCGGTCTACCGGATGTTCGAGGGACGGAGGTCACGCGGCGGTTGCGCGACAGCGCCCTGACTAGCCTGATTCCCGTCATCATGATCACCGGAGAAGAGGGGGCCGAGCTCGAAAGTCTCCGCTCCGGCGTTGACGATCACATCAGCAAGCCTTTCGACGCCGACAAGCTCGGCGCGCGGATCAACAGCGCCATCGCGCGAGCGACGAGGTCGGCGCGGTCGCCATTTATGGTCACTCAACGCAAGTCGGCATTGCGCCGTTCGGTCCTGCAGCCGCGGGTCGAGACGGTGATCCGCCAGGTCCAGGAGTCGATCCGGAACGATCAGCCGTCGGACACGACTGCGACGGGCGAAGATCCGCCGGCTGCCGCTGCTGAAGCAACCCCCGCGCCTGAAACACCGTCCGAGAAGGCCCCGGTCGCTGCACGTCCGAAGCGCGCGAATCCACGGACTCGTAAGGCGAAGGTCGCGGCAGCGACGAGTGCGAAAGCGCGGTCGTCCTCGAAGAAGACGTCGAACGGTTCGGGCCCCGAGACGACGATCGAGTTCAAGATCCCGGAGGATTCACTGGTATCGATCGCTCTCTACAACGAGCGGGGAACGCTGGTGCGGCGTCTCATCAGTTCCGAGCAGATGC
>JAHWJK010000108.1:0-1793 GCA_019348445.1 Actinomycetota bacterium
GGCAAGGACTACAAGGTCCTTGCCTCGATGGGCCACGTCCGCGACCTGCCGAAGTCCGACTTCGCGATCGAGTGCAACGGCAACGTAAAGATCCGCTACGAGGCGATCACGCGGGCGTCGGCCAAGAAAGCCGTGAGCGAGATCCGCAAGCAGTTGAAGGAAGCCGAGGCCGTGTGGCTCGCTCCCGACCCCGACCGGGAGGGCGAGGCGATCGCGTGGCACATCGCGGAGCTGCTCAAGATCGATTCTTCGAAGCGACGTCGCGTGACGTTCAACGAGATCACCAAGAAAGCGGTCGCGGACGCGTTCCAGAATCCTCGAGACATCGACATGAACCTCGTCGATGCTCAGCAAGCACGCCGGGCCGTCGACCGGATCGTCGGGTACAAGTTGTCTCCATTGCTGTGGCGCAACGTGGGCCCGAACCTTTCGGCCGGACGCGTGCAGAGTGCCGCTCTGCTTCTCGTGGTGCTCCGCGAACGAGAGCGCCGCGCATTCAAAGAAACCGAGTATTGGGACGTCACTGCGCGTCTCGCGACGAGGTCGGCCGAGGAATTCTCCGCGATGTACCCGGCGTCGCAGAAGAAGGAGACTCCCGAGCTCGGCAACGAGACGGTAACGATGGAGCTCGTCGAGACCGTACGGCCGGGCCCGTGGACGGTTCGCGAGATCCGCAAGTCGGAGCGGAAGAGCAGCCCGCCCGCTCCCTTCAAGACGTCGACCCTCCAGCAGGCCGCGTCGAGCAAGCTCGGGTTCCCCGTGTGGAAGACGATGAAGATCGCGCAGGGGCTGTACGAAGCCGGGCACATCACGTACATGCGAACGGACTCGGTCAATCTGTCGAATGACGCACTCGGCGAGATCGGACGCGTTATCGAGGCGAACTTCGGCAAGGACTACCTAGAGATCCGTAAGTTCACGCAGAAATCGAAGGGTGCACAGGAAGCCCACGAGGCGATCCGCCCCGCGTTGGTCGACAGATCTCCGGATGACATGAAGGGTTCGCTCGGATCCGACGAGATCCGGCTCTACGAGATCATCTGGCAACGCACGATGGCGTCTCAGATGACCGACGCGGTCTACGACCAAACGTCTGTCGACATCGAATCGAACGGAAAGACGTTCCGTGCGACGGGCAAGGTGCTGAAGTTCGACGGTTACATGCGCGTCTACCTAGAGGCGGTCGACGACGATGCCGAGTCCGACGAAACCGAGGGTTTGCTTCCTGAACTAACGGAAGGCGACGTCCTCGAGCTGAAAGAGCTCGAACCCGCGCAGCACTTCACGCAGCCGCCTCCGCGCTACACCGAGGCGACGCTCGTTCGCGAGATGGAGAAGCAGGGCATCGGGCGACCGTCGACCTATTCGCCGACGATCAAGACGATCGAGGACCGTGAATACCTGAAGGTCGAGAGTCGGAGGCTGTTTCCCACGCAGCGTGGCGAGGTCGTGACGGAGCTGCTCGAGCAGCATTTCAACGAGATCGTCGATCTTCAGTTCACCGCGCGGATGGAGGAAGACCTCGACAGGATCGCGGAGGGCGGCGAGAACATGCAGCCCGTCGTGTGCGGCTTCCTATCGTCGTTCACAGCTCATGTCGAGGAGCAGCAGGACAAGATGAGTCGTCCCGAGCGGCCGACGGACCTCACGTGTCCCGAGTGTGGTCGTCCCGTGATCGAGAAGTTCGGCAAGCACGGGATGTGGTTCCGGTCGTGCACGGGCTTCGACATCAAAGACGACAACGGCGATCCCTCGTGCCGGTGGTCGCAGCAGCTCGACGACGAGGGCAACGC
>JAHWJK010000108.1:1893-5353 GCA_019348445.1 Actinomycetota bacterium
GCCAAGAAGAAGACGACGAAGAAGAAGTCGACGGCCAAGAAGACCGCCGCGCCCAAGGATCCGGCGGCTACCTAGGCCCCCTTTCTGGAGCGAGCCGGTGCTCACTAGGATGAACCGAGCTTCCGCCTAGCAAAGGATGTAGCCGTACAAGCTCCCTCGCACCCCCCCGAACTGCGCGTAGTCGAGGCCGACGAGAAGGTCTCTTACCTGAGGCTTCTCAGGAACGGGAACTTCTTCCGCTTCTTCTCGGCGCAGTTCGTCTCGAGCCTCGGCGATTGGATCGGCGTCTTGGCGATCGTGGTTCTGGCGAACCGGATCGGAGGACCGACGGCGATCGGTGCCGTGATGACCGCCCGTGTCCTTCCCGGTTTCTTCGTAGGGCCACTGGCCGGCGTTCTCGCAGACCGGTGGGACCGAAAGAAGACGATGATCGGTGCCGACGTGATCCGCGCCGCGGTCATCTTCTCGCTTCCCTTCTTCGAGAACCTGCCCTATCTCCTCGTCGCATCGGTTGTGTTGGAGAGCCTCACTCTCGTCTGGGGTCCGGCCAAGGATGCATCGATGCCGAACGTCGTTCCCACGAGGCACCTCACGCACGCGAATTCTCTGTCGCTGATCGCGGTCTACGGCGCGTGGCCACTGGCCTCGTTGTTCTTCGTTGGGCTCGCGGGCTTGGCGAGCTTCTTCGCCGACAACGTCACCGCGCTCAGCGGCCTCTCAGGTCAGCCGGAAGCGCTCGCGTTGTGGGTGGACTCACTGACGTTCTTGTTCTCGGCGGGGATGATCGCGTCGCTCAGCCTGCCCTCGTCCCGCCGCCGGCAAACTCGACTCAACCTCGGGCAGATCAAGGAAGACCTCTTCGAAGGACTCAGGTTCGTTGCGCTGCACAAACAAGTACGGCCGTGGCTGCTCGGTATCGGGATGACCTTCACGGCAGCCGGAGCGGTCTTCTCGCTGGGCGTCAGCTTCGTCAAAGACGTATTAGGTGGCGGCGAGCAGGGTTTCGCGTTCGTCGTCGGGTTCTTGGCAACCGGAATGATCATCGGGTTGTTGATGGTGGGGTTGCTGTCGAAGATCGTGCAGAAGGACATCTTGTTCTCGTCATCGCTGCTTCTCCTCGGGGTCGGTCTCATAGCGTTCGCCAGCATGAGCAGCCTCGACTCTGCGATCCCGCTCGCCAGCGCGCTCGGTTTCTTCGGAGGCTGCGCATACTCAACGGCGTATTCGTTGATGCACGAGACGACCAGCGACGAGTTGCGCGGTCGCACGTTCAGTGCCGCATACACGATCATCCGCATAGGCACGCTGGTCGGCCTCGGCCTGTTCCCGTTTTTGGCCGGAGCGATCGGCAACCACGTTTGGAACCTTCCGACCGGCCCGATCAACGTCCCGGGAACGCGCGCGACCTTATGGATAGCGGGTCTCGTCGCCGCGATCGGCGGCGTTCTGTCGATGCGAGCGATCGGTGCGCGCCACTTAGAGCGGGCGACATCCGTTCCAACCAATGGTTACTTCGTTGCCTTCGAGGGGGGCGAGGGCGCCGGCAAGAGCACCCAGATGTCCGCGTTCGTCCGATGGTTGGAAGCGCAAGGAGAGGACGTCGTCACGACGCGGGAGCCGGGAGGAACCGCGATCGGAGACCGGATCCGAACCCTGCTCCTCGACAACGCGGCCAGCGAGATGGGTCCCCGGACGGAGGCGTTGCTGTACGCGGCCGACCGCGCCCAGCACGTCTCCGAGGTGATCAAGCCGGCCCTCGATGCAGGAAAGGTCGTGATATCCGACCGCTTCGTCGATTCATCGCTGGCGTATCAGGGGATCGCGCGCGGTTTGGGACTGGAAGAGATCTATCGCATAAGTCAGTGGGCGACCGGTGGCATCCTTCCCGACCTCGTTTTCTTCCTCAAGGTGGATGCAGAGCAAGGTCTGTCCCGAGTCCCCGGCGAGCACGACAGGCTGGAACGAGAAGCCGCGCACTTCCACGACCGTGTCGCCGACGCATACGCGAGTCTCGCGAAGCGTTTCTCGCAGCGGTTCGTCGTCGTCGACGCATCTCAGCCCGCGGAGGAGGTCCATCGCGACGTCGTCGAGGCATACCGCCAGCGGATGGCCGCGCGACTCGAACGCCTCGAGCAACCTGAGGTCGCGACCCGCCCGGTACTTCGATGACGGTTTGGGACCGGCTTCGCGGCTCGCGTTCTGCCGAAGGAGTGGCGAATCAGATCGCGCGCGGCGAGATCGCGCACGCGTGGTTGCTCGTCGGACCCGCCGGTTCGGGGAAAGGGCCGACCGCGTCGGCTCTCGCGGCGGCGCTCAACTGCCGCACGGCTCCGCTCGTCGGGTGCGGCGAGTGCTCGAGCTGTCTCCGCATCCTGCGGCGCCGGCATCCGGACGTTCATCACATCGTTCCGGAAGGCCCCATCATCGCGGTCGATGTTGTGCGGGAGGGCGTGATCCCCGAGGCGAACAGGTCGCCGTTCGAAGCCCAGTACCAAGTGTTCATCATCGAAGAAGCCGAACGGATGAATCCCGCCGCGCAGAACGCGCTTCTCAAGACACTCGAGGAACCACAACCACGCACGGTGTTCGTCCTGATCTCCGATCGGGCCGAGGAATTACTCGAGACCGTTCACTCGAGGTGTCGCGTCGTCCGCCTCGAGCCGGTTCCCGAAGAACGGATCGTGCAGCTCCTGCAACAGGAAGGAGCGTCTGCCGAAGTCGCGCTTCTTGCCGCGCGTGTCTCTGAAGGAAATCTCGATAGAGCCC
Organism: Actinomycetota bacterium; assembly: GCA_019348445.1. Taxonomy (GTDB): domain Bacteria; phylum Actinomycetota; class CADDZG01; order CADDZG01; family WHSQ01; genus JAHWJK01. Next base: position 4,660 of record JAHWJK010000108.1, read on the forward strand.
GCGCGCTCGCGTTCGACCACGAAGCCGGCGAGCGACGACGCAGGTGGGTACACCTCCCGCGCCGGCTGAGTTCGGCAAACGATGCCCTCGATTCGGTGACCGAGATCCTCGACGAATCGCGCGCTGCCGCGAAGGCGTTACAGGCTGCTCACAAGGAAGAGATAAAGGAGATGGCGGAGACGCTCGGAGAACGGCGCGGGACCGCGCAAGCACGCAACGCCTTGGAGAAGCGACACAAAAGAGAGGTCCGTCGTGCCGAGAGCGAGGTCCTAGCCGACGCGCTGATCACGCTCGCGTCGTTCTACCGGGATGTCCTCGCGATCCGACGCGGAGGCGAAGAAGCAGTCGCGAACCTGGACCTCCTCGACGAACTGCGCGGGTGGACTGACTCCGACGTCTCCGACGCGGCCCTCGTCGAAGCGATCGAACGGTGCATCGTGGCGCGCGGAACACTGACCAAGAATGCGAACCCACAGCTCGCGATCGAAGCAGTACTCGTGGAGCTCGCTCGCCTAGCCCCACCCCAAGCCCGCATCCCTTCTTTCTAAACATCTGACCCTCTTTGAGGGGCACCAACTCAGAAAGAAAGTGCGGCCTTTAGGATGCGACCTCCCCGGCCGGGGTAGCTCAGTCGGCAGAGCGGCTCACTCGTAATGAGCAGGTCAGGGGTTCGATTCCCCTCCCCGGCTCTCGA
>JAHWJK010000109.1 GCA_019348445.1 Actinomycetota bacterium
GTCGAGCGGTAGCTGGTGCGTGTGGAACGTCTCGGCCCCCAACGGATCGCCGTCGTCGAGCACGAGCGGCAGGATGTCGTCGACCCACCGCCGCACGTTCCCTTGTCCCATCCGAAGCTGGATCTGCTTGTCGAACAGCGTCAACATCGGAAGGGGATCGGCTTGGCCGCCGTACACGCCACTGAGCGAGATCGTGCCACCGCGGCGCACGATATCGATCGCGGAATAGAACGCGGACAAGCTGTCGACTCCGACCTTCTCCATGAGCTTCTTGCCGAGTGGGTCCGGGAGCATCGCCGTCATCGCGGCCATCGTCTTTGCCACCTTCGTCCCAAGCGTGACCCCATGAGCCTCCATACCGACCGCGTCGATGACGGAGTCTGGGCCTCGACCTGCGGTCATGGCACGGATCGCGTCGCCGATGTTGTCGTGGTCTTCCAGATCGAGCACCTCGACGCCGCGTCTCCGTACCCGTTCGATGCGCTCGGGCACGATATCGACTCCTATGACGCGTTCGACGCCGAGATGCTGCGCGACGCGGCAGCACATGTCGCCGATCGGGCCTAGTCCCAGTACCACGAGCGATCCGCCTTTCGGTACGTCGGCGTATGCCACGGCCTGCCACGCGGTCGGCATCACATCCGAGAGATAGATGAAGCGCTCGTCCCGCGGTCCTTCCGGCACCTTTATCGGTCCGTAATGGGCTTGCGGGACGCGCAGGTATTCAGCCTGCCCGCCGGGAACCTGACCGTAGAGCTTCGTGTAGCCGAACAGCGCAGCGCCCATGCCCTGTTCTCGCACCTGCGTGGTCTCGCATTGTGACTGCAATCCCTGGCTGCACATGAAGCAATCTCCGCATGCGATGTTGAACGGGATCACCACCCGGTCTCCCGGTTTGATGTGGTCGACTTCGGTTCCCACTTCTTCGACGATCCCCATCGGCTCGTGGCCGATGATGTCGCCGACGTCGAGATGCGGGTTCATCACCTCGTAGAGGTGGAGGTCGGAACCGCAGATCGCGGTGGTGGTCACACGGATGATGGCATCGGTTGGCTCTTCGATGGTGGGGTCGGGATGCTCGTCGACCCGAACGTCTCGCTGTCCATGCCACGTGACCGCTTTCATACCGCCCCTCCACTGCCTGTCGCCGTGTCGTAGTCACCTACCCTCGTGGAGATTCCAAAAACTAAGTCGCCTAATCTGCCGTGCGTGCGCTGGAGAGCGGTGGCGATCTGTTGCTTACTCGTCGGTGTTGTTTCGTCGTGTGATCGGTCGTCACGCTCACTCGATGGCGGCGACGTCACCGACGCGAAACCCAGTTTCGAACGACACGACGTCGCATGTGCCGAACTCGACCGGTTCGTGCAGCGCGTTAGACGCGGCTACGTCCCGGTCCGGTCGCCGGACATCACACTCATCCCGCACGAACCCAACCAGATCGGCCCACCGGACGCGGCGGTTCACGCCGGTCCCTATGACTATCTGGCGGAGGTCCCTCTGGTGTTGTACGGAAAAGGTCACGTCGAACCGATCGGGACCGTGGACGAAGCACCGACGATGGCGGACGTCGCGCCGACGATCGCGCGGCTGATCGGGTTCTCTCGTTTCGCTGCACCGGACGGCCGCGCGCTCACGACTGGTCTGCCGGCGAGCGGGACACCGCCGCGACTAGTCGTGACCGTCGTGTGGGATGGAGGCGGCTGGAACACGCTCCGTGAACACCCGCGGTCGTGGCCGTTCCTGAAGCGCATGATCGACCGCGGCGTGTCGTTCGGCGGAATGGAGATCGGTTCGACGCCATCTGTGACCCCACCGATCCATACGACGCTTGGGACCGGCGCGTTCCCTAGAACGCACGGGATCCCGCACGTGAAGATGATGACCGCCGCCGGTGACTACGTCGACCCGATGGAGATGAACTCGCCTCGGTACATCAGGATTCCGGCGCTCGCCGACGTCTACGACCGTGCGCTTCGGAACCGTCCCGTAGTCGGCGTCGTCGCGACCGTCAATTGGCACCTCGGGATGATCGGTAGAGGAAGACTTCATCCAGGTGGCGACTCGGATCTCGCGGCACTGTTCACGTCGTCCGGGACCACGTTCGGCGATCCGGATCTCTACGAGATCCCTTCCGATCTCGCCGACCCCGAAGGTCTGGTTGCCGACGCCGAAGCTCTCGACGCGGCGGACGGAGCGACAGACGGGATGTGGCGCGGCCACCCGCTCGATGATCCCGCCCTCCGTTACGCGGGACCTGCCTATGTCCGGTGGTTCGGAGATGCGCTGCGTTCGGTCATCGATACACGCGGGTTCGGAGACGACCGCGTCCCCGATCTCGTGTTCGCCAACTTCAAGTCCCTCGACGACTCCGTGCACAAGTGGGGGTTGACGTCGAGAGAGACCAGAGAGGTCCTCGCTGCAACGGATGCGGAGTTGAAGGCGTTGGTCGAGCATCTCGAGGACACCGTCGGGACGGGATCCTGGGTTGTGATCGTCACCGCAGATCATGGGACTTCGAAGTTCGTTGCCGACTCCGGTGGCTGGGCCGTGCACGGGCACGAACTCCGCGTGGACCTGAACCGCGCGTTCGACGTAGACGAGGAGCCTCTGTTCGAGCGAGTCAACTCGGCAGGGATCTACCTGAACGACGGTGCGGTGGCGCGGTCGAGACTCGATCTCGCCGAGGTCGGCGAATGGTTGCTCGACTACACGGCGATCGACAACCTCTACAAGATGGACGAGGTTCCGGCGTACTACGAGGACAAGGCGGAGGTGCCCCTTTTCGATGCCGTCATGTTCGGCGACCGCGTCGTCGCAAGGTCGTGCCGGAACACGGCTTCGCTCGACTAGACAGATGTAACGTGACGAAGGTGACATACCGCTCGAATGATTCTCGTAATCCGGTCGATTCTCGGATAGATATCTCGTTGTTGTGGGGAAATCACTCGAACATCTGCTGATCCCGTACCGGTTGCGGGTCGTTCGGATCGGCGTCCTGGCGACGTGGCTGACGGTCGCGAGCCTCATCGCGTTCGAGCGTCTCGCGCACCGGGAAACTATCGAACCGGCCCCGTTCTTCCTTCTGATAGCCGCGGCCGCCGTCGGCGCCGCAGTCGTGTCGACCTTGCCGTGGCAACGCCTGTTCGAGTCCGGCGTCGGCGTGTGGGTCCTCTACGCGTGGTCCGCGCTCGACATCCTGCTGATCACGCTGCTGATCGCTTATTCCGGCGGCTCCGACTCCGAGATCTTCATCCTCTTTTTCCTCACGACGGTGTTCTTCTCGGCGTCGTACCCCGAAGGCGGCCAGATCGGGCTGTCGGTGTTCACGCTCGGTTGCTACCTGGGCGTCCTCGCCGCAACCGGCTGGGAGGTGTCGTGGGGCGAGGTCATCATCCGCCTCGGGATCCTCGCGGTTATGGGCTTCATCGCCAGTTTCGTATCCCGCGAGCTCATCGAGCAGATGGTGGCCCGAGAAGAGGCCAGAGCCGAATCCGAACGCAGAGCGGAGCTGTTGCAGCGCGTCGCCACGGCTGCCAGAGAAGTGAGCGCCCTCGGCCCCGATGAGGTGCTGTCGAATGTCGTAGACGCGGCCGTCGACCTCGGTTTCGACGCGGTCGCCATCCTTGTCCTCGATGACGAACAGACGACGTTCACTCCCACGCACGCGCGCGGGCTGCCGGTCGATTTCACAGAACGAACCTTCCCCGTCACGGAAGGCCTTGTCGGTCTCGTGCTCGAGAACTCGGGCACCGTCGCGGTGAGCGACTACGCGTCTCTCGACGCGCCGGTCCCGGTGATCAAGACGGCGGGGATCACTGCCGCGACGTCGACACCGCTGTGGGTCGGGAGCGAGATCAAGGCAGTCTTGTCCGCCGGAAAGCGCGGCGACCGATCGCTCGCGTCGGAAGAGGTCGAAGCGGTCGAGCTCCTCGCAGGGATGGCCAGCCGCGCGCTCGAGAACGCAGAGCTGTACGAAGAAGAGCACCGTACGGTTCAGCGCCTGTCCGAAGTCGACCGTCTGAAGGACGAATTCCTCTCGATGGTTTCTCACGACCTACGCACTCCGCTCACGGTGATCGAAGGATCGGCCACGACGCTCGACGTGAATTGGGATCGGGTAGACGAAGGCACGCGCACGAAGCTTCTTAGCGTCATCGGTTCGAATGCGAAGAAGCTCGGCGACATCATCACGAAGCTTCTCGATCTCACGCGCATGGAAGCAGGTCACTTCGAGATACGGGAGGAGCCTCTCGAGATCGGCCAGATCCTGATCGACGTCTCTTCTCGTCTCGACACGCTGCTCGCGGAACGCGACTTCGTCATCGAGGTGGAGCAACCGCTGGTCGTCGAAGCGGACCCGACGCTGATCGGTCGGGTCGTGGAGAACCTGCTGTCGAACGCCGCGAAGTACACGGCGGCCGGGACGAAGATCGAGTTGCTCGCCCACGCCGTCGGAGGCGAGTGCGTGGTAAGCGTTCGCGACGAAGGTGCGGGTATCCCGCGCGAAGACCTAGAGCACCTCGGTGAGAGGTTCTTCCGGGGCCGCGCAGCCTCGGGACCCGTGCGCGGGACCGGTCTCGGCATAGCTTGGGTGATACAGATCCTGAGGTTGCACGGCAGCGACCTACGGGTGACGAGCACCGTTGGCGAGGGGTCGACGTTCGAGTTCTCGCTACCGCTTGCACACGTGGTCGAAGAAACGCGCATCTAGCTTTCCTCGTATCCTCGCCGAGAGGCACTCGATCCTGCCTTCCCGGGAGGAACATGACGCCACCGACGGACAAAGACAGCACGCGACAACAACTCGATGACGCCGCGGTGCGAGACGAACGTCAGGCGATGCTGGATCTCGTCGCGCATGACATAGCCACTCCCATCGCCACGGCGAAAGGGTCGGTTCACCTCCTGCGCGAGTCGATGGATCAGTTGACGCCGGAGCAGGTTCAGACTCTGTTGGGAGCGCTCGATCGTTCGATCTCGGGTATCGAACGGATCGCGAAGAACCTTTCGGTCGACGCGCGCCTCGGGACCGGAGGTCTATCGGAAGGATTCGTCGACATATCCGTTGCGCAGCTCTTCGCGGAGCTCGAGGCAGACCTCTGCTCGCTGGCGCAGCAGAGAAAGATCGATCTCGGCTTCGAGGTCTTGCCCGATGCCCCTCGCGCGTTTTCGGGCGCGCTGCTACTTGCCCGGCAGGCACTCGAGAACCTCATCACCAACGCGATCAAGTTCTCGCCACAAGAATCCACCGTGACGATCGCGGCGCGACGCGATGGACCATCCATCCGGTTCGAGGTGACCGATCGAGGAGCGGGGGTTCCGGAGGCGGAGCAGGGCGTGCTGTTCGAGAG
>JAHWJK010000110.1:0-1123 GCA_019348445.1 Actinomycetota bacterium
CTCGTCGAGTCGGACAAACTGCCCGAGCCGATCCTGACGCCGGCGACCAAAGCGACGACGGGTCACGACGAAAACATCACCGAGGACGAGGCCCGCGAGATCGCAGGTGCCGATATCTACGACACGGCGAAGGGCTACGCGCTGGAGCTTTACAACAAAGCCGCGGGGATCGCTCTCGAGAGAGGCATCATCATTGCCGACACCAAATTCGAGTTCGGCATCTACGACAACGAGGTGATCCTCATCGACGAGGTACTAACCCCGGACTCGAGCCGGTTCTGGCCGGTCGACCATTACGAGCCGGGCCGCTCGCAGCCCTCGTTCGACAAGCAGTACGTGCGTGACTGGCTCGACGAGTCGGGATGGGACCGGACGCCGCCACCGCCCGAGCTTCCGGCCGACGTCGTCGAGGCAACGCGGGACCGCTACGTCGAGGCCTACGAGCGGGTGTCGGGCCGCCCCTTCGACTCGTGGCTCAAAGAGGTCTCTGCTTGACTCAAGCCGTACCCGGAACCAGCCACGGCTCCGCTCGGCTCGGGCTGACGCTTCGGTCGGTTCTGCTCGCGCCGCACGATGGGTTCGCCGGTGCGTTCAGGACCGCGGAACGTCGGGCGGCGGCGGATCTTCGCCCTGCGGAAGGCGTGGCGCCGTACGTCCTCGCGGGTATCGGGGGGGCCGCGCTCATGTCGTTGTGGCTCAAGATCGGTGCCCTCGGCGGGTTCCGCGAGGTGTGCAGCAGCGAGCAGGTCGGGGCGTTCATCGCCGCGGCTTTGGTGTTGGGCGCTCTCCTAGGTCTCGTCGCCCAAGCGTTGTGGGGTGTCGTGGGGCGGGCGGTCCTTCGAGGGATGCACGGCGACGCAGAAAGAGGGTCGCTCCGCTTGGTGTGGGGAGCATCCGCATTCCCTCAGGTCCTCGTGCTGGCGCTGCTCCTGCCGCTCGATCTCCTGATCGTGGGGACCGACGCCTACACGACCGGCTCTCTCGCCGACCCGCTGGCGACTGCGTGGGCGGCTTTTTCGATCGCTATCGGCATAAGCCTTGCGGTGTGGTCGTTGTTCCTGTTCGTTAGGGGCGTCGAGGTCGCGGGTGGGCTCACGTTCTGGCGCGCGGTGGTCGCAACGAC
>JAHWJK010000110.1:1223-2836 GCA_019348445.1 Actinomycetota bacterium
CCCGACGTCGACGCGGTGGTACTTCCCGGCGGGTTCGCGCACGGCGATTACCTCCGGACGGGCGCGATAGCGCGTTTCTCTCCGATCATGGATGCAGTCCAAGAGCAGGCCCGAGCGGGCATGCCCGTCATCGGTATCTGCAACGGTTTCCAGATCCTCTGCGAATCCGGGCTCCTGCCGGGCGCGCTGCGCAAGAACGCGGGGTTGAAGTTCCTCTGCAAGTGGGTGGATCTAGAGGTTGTGAACGCGGACACGCCTTTCACGTCGCGTGCCGAGCTCGGCCAGAAGCTCCGCATCCCGATCAACCACTTCGAAGGCAATTGGTTCTGCGACGAGTCGACACTCCAGCAGATGAAAGCCAACGAGCAGATCGTGTTGCGTTACATCGACAACCCGAACGGGTCGCTCGAATCGGTGGCGGGTATCTGCAACGAAGCCAAGAACGTCTTCGGCTTGATGCCTCATCCGGAACGCGCGTGCGAGTCGCTGCTCGGTTCCCAAGACGGTGCCGTCATCCTCGGGTCGCTCGTCGATCACCTGAAGGTCGGCGTGTGAGCGCCACCACCACCGTCCACCGCGATCTCGGATTGACGGACGACGAATACGACTCGATCGTCGAACGCCTCGGGCGCGAGCCGAGCTATACGGAACTGGCGATGTTCTCGGTCATGTGGAGCGAGCACTGCTCCTACAAATCGAGCCGCGTCCACCTGAAGAACCTCCCCACCGAGGGTCCGCACATCCTCGTCGGCCCCGGCGAAGGTGCAGGCATCGTCGAAGTTGCTCCCGGCGTCGCGGTCGCGTGGAAGATCGAGTCACACAACCACCCCAGCTTCGTCGAGCCGTTCAACGGTGCGGCGACGGGTGTCGGAGGGATCGTCAGAGACATCCTCTCGATGGGGGCGCGCCCGATCGCCTTGATGGACCCGCTGCGATTCGGCCCCCTCGACGACGCCCGGACGCGCTACCTCGTCGACGGTGTCGTGCACGGGATCTCTTCCTATGGGAACTCGATCGGCGTCCCGACGGTCGGTGGCGAACTCGTTTTCGAGGACTGCTACGCAGAGAACCCACTGGTCAACGTCGCGTGTCTAGGCGTTGTGGACACGAAGCTGATGCACGGGCGAGCCGAGGGGTCGGGCAACGTCGCGCTCCTGTTCGGTTCGGCCACCGGGCGCGACGGTATCGGAGGTGCCAGCGTGCTGGCATCCGCGAGCTTCGACGAGACGTCGTTGGAGAAACGTCCATCCGTACAGGTCGGCGACCCATTCACTGAGAAATTGCTGATCGAAGCATCACTGGAGTTGATCCGGCGCGGACTGATCGTCGGTTTCCAGGATCTCGGCGCCGGCGGGATCTCGTGTCCGACCTCGGAGATGACTTCCAAGGCAGGCACGGGGATGCAATTGAACATCGACGCGGTCCATCGACGTGAACAAGGGATGGAACCGTTCGAGGTGATGATCTCCGAATCCCAGGAGCGGATGCTCGCCGTGATCGAGCCCGCGGACGTCGCCGAAGCGATCGACGTGTGCCAGAAGTGGGGGCTCGATGCAAACGTCGTCGGCACCGTGGACGGCAGCGGGAAGCTGACGGTGCACGCCGACGGAGAG
>JAHWJK010000110.1:2936-5231 GCA_019348445.1 Actinomycetota bacterium
CAGGGACCCGGTGGTGATGCTGCAGTCATCAGGCTTCCCGAGACCGATACTGCGGTCGCGATCACCGTCGACGGTCCCGGCCGGTATTGCTACCTCGATCCGTACGAAGGGGCCCGACTCGCCGTGGCGGAAGCAGCGCGCAACGTCGCGGCGACGGGTGCTCGTCCTCTTGCCGTCACGAACTGCTTGAACTTCGGCAATCCAGAGAAGCCGGAAGTGATGTGGCAGTTCTCCGAAGTCGTGCGCGGACTTCGTGATGCGTGTCTCGCGCTCGAGACGCCGGTGACCGGAGGGAACGTCTCGTTCTACAACGAGACGAACGACCGGCCGATCTACCCCACGCCGGTGATCGGGATGCTGGGGGTGCTCGATTCGCCACAGTCGAATGTCGGCCTGGCATTCAGAGACGATGGCGATCTGATCGTTCTTCTCGGGACGACGTCGCCCGACGACTTCGGTGGAAGTGAGTACGCCAAAGTTGTGAACGCGACGATCGCCGGGCCTCCACCTGCTCTGGACATAGACGCGGAGAAGGCTGTTCACGCCCTGCTTCACGAAGCCGCCGCCGAACGGCTGTTGCGGTCGTCGCACGATCTGTCTTCCGGAGGTCTGGCGATCACGCTGGCAGAGAGCGCGATCGCGGGCCGGCGCGGTTTTCGCATCGAGGCGCTCGGATATAGGGCTTTGTTCTCTGAAACGCCCGGGCGTTGCGTGGTGTCGGTCGCCGCAGCCGAGCGCGACCGGCTGTTCGAACTCGCAGCACGTCATGACGTTGCGGCCGTCGGGCTCGGTTCGGTCGGAGGCACGAACCTGGACTTCGGTGATTGCCTCGTCTCATTGGAAGAGGCGGTCGATGCCTTCGAGGGTGTCCTTCCGCGAACCCTTTCCACTAGCATGGCTACGTCGTGACGACTGAAGCTCGGGACAAGTGTGGCGTCGTAGGTATCTATGCGCCTGGTGAAGACGTCGCCAGGCTCACTTACTACGCGCTCTACGCACTCCAACACCGCGGCCAAGAAGCGGCGGGCATCGCCATCTCCGACGGGCAGACGATCGTCGTCTACAAAGAGCTCGGTCTAGTGGCTCAGGTCTTCGACGAGCTGGTGCTGAAGAGCCTCCGGGGCGGACACGCGATCGGTCACACGCGTTATTCCACCACCGGCTCGGACTCGTGGGAGAACGCACAGCCGACCTACAAGAGTTCGCTCAAAGGCCAGATCGCGCTCGCTCACAACGGCAATCTCGTCAATTCGGTGGACCTGAAGCAGCGCCTGGACGCGAAGGGTGGTGATCCGACGCCGAAGGGGGCCAGGCTGTCGGCGTCGTCGGATACGGATCTCGTCGCCGCCCATATCGCGCGCGCCAATCAGGGCGATATGGCCGCCGCGATCCTCGAGGTGCTACCGACGCTGTCGGGCGCGTATTCCTTCACGATGATGGACGAGCGCCGCATCTTCGGGGCTCGGGACCCGCACGGATTCAGGCCTTTGTGCATCGGCCGCCTGCCGTCGGGAGGTTGGATCCTCGCGTCGGAGACGTGTGCTCTCGATCTCTTGGGCGCGCAATTCATCCGCGACGTCGAACCGGGAGAGTTCGTAACCGTCGACGCCGACGGCGTACACAGCACGCGTTTCGCCGAGGTTCGTCCCGCCGCATGTGTCTTCGAACACGTGTATTTCGCACGGCCGGATTCGACATTGATGGGACAGAACGTCTACGCCTCTCGCTACCGGATGGGGCAACGGCTCGCCGAGGAGGCTCCTGTTGTCGCCGAGCTCGTGATGCCCGTCCCCGACAGCGGAGTACCCGCCGCACAGGGATTCGCGCAGGCGTCGCAGATCGCGTACGGCGACGGCTTCGTCAAGAACCGCTACGTCGGACGGACCTTCATCCAACCGACGCAGTCGATGCGCCAGCAAGGGATCCGGATGAAGTTGAATCCCGTTCGAGAGATCATCGAGGGGCGCAGAGTCGTGGTCATCGACGACTCGATCGTTCGCGGCAACACGACACGTCAGATCGTCGCGATGCTGCGGGAGGCCGGCGCACGTGAAGTACATATGCGTATCTCGGCTCCACCCATCAAGTGGCCGTGTTTCTACGGCATCGACATGCCCGATCAGGACGAGCTCATCGGGTCGCGTCTCGATATCGACGGCGTTCGGGAGCACATAGGCGCCGACAGCCTCGCTCACCTCTCGCTCGAGGGGATGGTGGCGGCGACCCAGATACCCGGCGATCAGTTCTGTACCGCCTGTTTCTCTTCTCGCTATCCGGTTCCGGTGCCCGAGGAGC
>JAHWJK010000111.1:0-3931 GCA_019348445.1 Actinomycetota bacterium
GAGTACGTAGCACCACCGGAGCCGCCGAAGGACAGGTCGATAGTCGAGGCGACTCCGCAGTTGCTGACGTCGCTGGAGACCGCGGCCGATGTGGGTGATCTACCCCACACGCCGATTCTCGAGAACGTGCCGGAAACCGAGAGCCTTGGTGAGAACGAATATGCCGACGACCGCGACGACATCCAGCCGGGTGACCGGGTACTGGTGGTGATGACCGGCGTAGAACAAGTCGCTCGGGATGCACTCGCCTCCGGGCGAGACAAGGGATTCAAGTCCGTTGTGGCCACGCAGGGCGACGTGGGCCTCGCCCTGGCTCGTCACTTCAAGCCGGACGCGCTTGTGATCGCGGCGGATCTCGGGGTCGTGGACGGGCTCGTCGTTCTTAACCAGCTGAAGCGTGATCCGACGCTTCGACACATCCCGGTGCATGTCATGGCGGACGAAGAGCAACGACACAGTGCTCGTCGCGCCGGAGCAGTAGGTCATCTGACTTCCGCCCCCGACCGCAATGAGCTCGATCACGCGCTCGATGGCATCGCGCAGTTCCTCGACCGACGGACGCGTTCGTTGCTCGTCGTGGAGGATGACGAACGCGAACGCAACACGATCATCGAGCTGATCGGCAGCGGCGAGGATGTCGAGGCAACCGCTGCAGGAACGACGAAGGAAGCGCTCGAGCAACTGGAACAGAAGCACTTCGACTGCATGGTGCTCGATCTAAAGCTCCCCGATGGCTCGGGCTTCGACTTGCTAGAGAAGATCAAGAAGGATGTGCGCTTCCAGGACACGCCGGTGATCATCTACACGGGCGCCGAGTTGACGAGGAAGGAGGAGACCCGCCTACGCAAGTACGCGGAGACGATCATCGTCAAGGACGTTCGTTCGCCGGAGCGGCTCCTCGACGAGACGATGCTCTTCCTCCACCGGGTCGAGGCGACGCTTCCGGCCGACAAGCGGAAGATGATCGAGCAACTCCACTCGGCCGACGATGTGTTCCAAGGCAAGAAGATCCTTATCGTCGATGACGACGTCAGGAACGTTTTCGCTCTGACGAGTGCGCTGGAGACGCGCGGCATGGAGGTTCTCTACGCAGAGAATGGCCGTGACGGGATCGAGACCCTGAAAAAGAACCCCGAGGTCGATCTGGTCTTGATGGACATCATGATGCCGGAGATGGACGGCTACGAGACGACGCGGGCGATCCGCAAGATGAGCAAGTTCAAAGGTCTGCCGATCATCTCGTTGACCGCGAAGGCCATGAAGGGCGACAGGGAGAAGAGCATCGCCGCGGGGGCATCGGACTACATCACGAAGCCGGTCGACACCGATCAGCTCCTGTCGCTGATGCGGGTGTGGCTGTACCAATGATCTAGGTGATCTAGGGGCCGCACGTTCGTGGTGCGGCCCCTAATCTGTTTCCGATGCGCACCGAAGACCTGGAACAGTTGGAGATAGACCTTCTTCTCGAGGGCGTATACCGACGCTACGGATACGACTTCAGGCAGTACGCACGCGGGTCGCTCAGACGACGTATCTATAAGCGTGTTCTCGACGAGCGCGTAGCGTCGATATCGAGTCTTCAGGAACGTGTCCTCCGGGACCCGCAGGCGATGGAGCGCTTGGTCCTGGAGCTGTCGATCAACGTCACCGCGATGTTCCGCGATCCGACGTTCTATCTCGCTCTTCGCACGAAAGTCGTGCCACTGCTCAGGACCTATCCGTTCATCCGGGTCTGGAATGCAGGTTGCTCGACCGGCGAAGAGGTGTACTCCCTGGCGATGCTTCTTCAAGAAGAAGGCCTTTACGACAGAACGCGCATATACGCCACCGACATAAATGAGCGCGTGCTGCAGCGTGCCGAAGAAGGCGTTTTTCCGCTCGACAAGATGCGCGGTTACACGGAGAACTACATCAAGGCGGGGGGGAGAAAAGCTTTCTCCGAGTACTACAAGGCGGGCCCACGCGGAGCGACCTTCAAACGCGACCTCATAGAGAACGTGGTCTTCGCACAACACAATCTGGTCTCGGATCGCTCGTTCAACGAGTTCAACGTGATCATGTGCCGCAACGTGATGATCTATTTCGACAAAGCTTTGCAGAACCATGTTCACGATCTGTTTCACCGCTCGCTCATCAATTTCGGTGTGCTGACGTTGGGGAGGAAAGAGTCGATCAAGTTCACGAGTCATGAGAACTGCTACGAGGCGATCGACGGCCTCGAGCGGATCTACAAGAAGGTGAAGTGATGGCGAATTATTCGCTCGTCGTCATCGGCTGTTCGTGGGGAGGTTTCCACAGTCTTCGTGAGATCTTCAACGTGCTGCCGGGAGACTTCGCCGTACCGATCGTTGTCGCTCAGCATCGCCTGGCTCAGGGTCCCGACGGGCTTCACACCTCGCTGCAGAGCGCTTCTCGGATCCCTATCGCCGATGTGATGGACAAGGAACCATTATTGGGGGGCGCGATCTACCTCGCGCCGTCCGATTACCACACGATCGTCGAAGGGAAGTACCTGGCGCTATCGACGGAAGAAGTAGTTCAATTCGCACGCCCGTCGATCGACGTCTTGTTCGAATCGGCTGCGAACTCTTATGGAAACACGCTCATCGCTGTGATACTTACGGGAGCCAACGAAGATGGGGCAGAAGGGTTGCGCCGAGTGAAGGAGCTCGGTGGCTACACGATCGTTCAGGATCCGAAGTCGGCGATCAGGAGAGAGATGCCGGAGGCTGCACTCGCGAAGGTTCGACCGGATCGCGTCCTGACGATCGAGCAGATAGGTCCGCACCTCGTGGAGTTGTGCAGTTCGAAGGTCGGAGGTGACGATGGTCGACCGTAAGGCGAGCATCCTGTTGGTCGACGACCGGCCGGAGAACCTTCTCGCGCTCGAAGCCGCGCTCGAACCGCTCGATCAGAACCTTGTGAAGGCCAATTCGGGTGAGGAAGCGCTGCGTCTGCTTCTGAGGCAGGAGTTTGCCGTCATCCTCCTCGACGTCCAGATGCCGGGGATGGATGGCTTCGACACCGCGATCCAGATCAAGGAGCGCGAGAAAACCAAAGACATCCCCATCATCTTCTTGACTGCGATCAGCCGGGAGCCGCACCACGCGCTGCGCGGCTACTCGACCGGCGCAGTGGATTACATGGCGAAGCCGTTCGACCCGTGGGTGCTGCGGGCGAAGGTTGCCGTCTTCGTCGATCTCTATGAGAAGAATTCCCTCCTGAAGAAGCAAAAGGAACTGCTCGCCCAGCGACTCGAGGAGCGCTATCGCGCCGAGCAGGCGCTAGAAGAGAAAGCGCAGGAGTTGGAGCGTTCGAATGCGGATCTCCAACAGTTCGCCTACGTCGCGTCACACGACCTGCAAGAACCGTTGCGGGTGATGAACGGCTACCTCGATCTTCTCGCGGACAGTATCGGGACGAACGGGGATGCTCAGTCGATGATCCAGCGCATCAGGCGTTCGACCGACCGGATGGACGCGCTGATCCAGGACTTGCTCGAATACGCCCGAGTCGATTCGCAGCCCGATCCGTTCCGCGACACAGACCTCAACGAAGTTCTGGAGTACGCCCTCGGGAACCTCGAAGTAACGATCAAAGAACACGAGGTCACTGTGGAACAGACGTTGCTGCCCACGGTCAAGGGGGACCAATCGCAGTTGCTGCAGTTGTTCCAGAACTTGATCGCGAACGCCGTCAAGTTCCGATCGGACAAGCCGTGCGTGGTCACCATCCGTGCCGACCGCAAGGATGCGGAATGGGAGGTCACGGTCAACGACAACGGGATCGGGATCGAGCCGTCGCACCTCGATCGCATCTTCACGATCTTCGAACGACTCAATCCGCTCGAGCACTATCCCGGCAGCGGCATCGGTCTATCCGTGTGCAAGAAGATCGTCGAACGCCACGGGGGCCGGATCTGGGCCGAGTC
>JAHWJK010000111.1:4031-5194 GCA_019348445.1 Actinomycetota bacterium
TCCGTAGCCGTAGGCGCTCCACGTCGTTTGGTCGAACTGGAAGAGGCCGTGGTAGCCCGCCGGGTTGTAGGCGGTCGGGTTGAGGCCGGACTCGCACGAGGCGACGGAAAGCAAGTAGCCCGGATCGAGACCGAACTCGACAGCGGCTGCGGCGATGATCCCCGTCGTGCTGGTCGCCTCTAACGGGTCAGGTGTCGCTGCCTTCTTCGCTTCGGCGGTATGCAGCTTCGCCTTCTTCTCTTTGGCGACGACGGCGCGGGATCCGACTGCTCCGGGATAGACGGTGACACGCTGGGGCCGCGCCGTTCCTAGCGCGCGGTCGGTCCAGTCGAGCATCGCGGTCGCCCCCGGAACGCCGGCGCCGAGCGCGACGATCCACAGGACGACGACGGCCTTTTTGGCGCGAGCACGACGATGACGTCGCCTCGCTCTCTCGCCGAAATACAGCTTCTCCACTCCAAAGCACCTCCTGTGTGCTCGAACTGCGCAGGTAGCCGGCGTCGAACGCC
Organism: Actinomycetota bacterium; assembly: GCA_019348445.1. GTDB lineage: Bacteria > Actinomycetota > CADDZG01 > CADDZG01 > WHSQ01 > JAHWJK01. The sequence continues at coordinate 4,541 of JAHWJK010000111.1, forward strand.
ACTACCACCGCTGCGCCGCGGCTCGTGCGCCGCGCTACCCTCCTCCGAGCGCATGTGAAAGGGTTCACAAAGCACCCTTGTGAACCCGCCACCGGCCCAAGGTGGGGAACCTCTCAGGCAAATGGCCCGTCCTGGACCGCGAAGTGGGGAAGGCCGCCTGAAGGCCGAGCGAGCATATCCTGACCTGATGAAACGTGCACTCATCACCGGAGTGACCGGGCAAGACGGCTCCTACCTTGCCGAGCTGCTCTTGGCGAAGGGCTACGAGGTCCACGGACTGATCCGCCGGTCGTCGTCGTTCAATACCGAACGCCTCGATCCGATCTACCGCGACCCGCACGAGGCCGGCGTCCGTTTCTTGATGCACTACGGCGATCTATCGGACTCGGGCTCGCTCGTGAACCTGATCAGGAACCTGGAGCCGGAGGAGATCTACCACCTGGGAGCGCAGAGCCACGTCAAGGTCTCGTTCGAGATACCCGAATACACCGCCGACGCGACCGCCATGGGAACGATCCGGATGCTGGAAGCGATCCGGGCGTCCGGCGTTGACACGCGCTTCTATCAGGCCGGCTCGTCCGAGATGTTTGGAGCGTCGCCGCCCCCGCAGAACGAGGAGACACCGTTCCACCCGCGGAGCCCGTACGCGGTCGC
>JAHWJK010000112.1 GCA_019348445.1 Actinomycetota bacterium
GTGAGCATCGGGGTCTCGATCTCGACGAACCCCTCACGGTTGAAGAAGTTCCTGATCCCGGTAACCACGCGACAGCGGAGCTTGATATTGCGATTCATGTGCTCGCGACGAAGGTCGAGATACCGGTAGCGCAGCCGGATCGTTTCGTCGGCCTCCTGGTAGTCGTCTATCTGGAACGGCGGCGTCTCCGAACGCGACAAGATCGTGACCTCGTCGGCAGCGACCTCGACCTCGCCCGTCGGGATCTTCGGGTTGACCTTGTCGGCATCGCGAGGCTTCACCGATCCGCGGACCTGGATGCAGAACTCGCTACGCAGCTCTTGCGCGATCTCGTGAGCGGCTTCCGAGATCTGGGGGTTGAAGACCACCTGGACGAGGCCCGCCGTGTCGCGCAGGTCGATGAAGGTAACGCCGCCGTGATCGCGCCGGCTGTGCACCCAGCCGCAGAGCGTCACATCGGTCCCGACATCGTCGCTGTGGAGGTCGCCACACCGATGGGTTCGCATCATCGGAGACGTCCCGGCTCGCCCGCGCCGTCGGTGTCCTTCTGGTCGCGCACCACTTCGATCAGCCGGTCGCGTTCCACGCGCACCTGGTCCCCGTTCTTCAGGTCCTTGAGAGTGACTTCCCCTGCGGCGAGCTCGTCTGCACCAACGATCGCGGCCCACCGTGCGCCGGAGCGGTCCGCGTCTTTCATCTGTCCTTTCATGCCCCGCCCCATCACGTCGAACTCCGCTTTAAGAAAGGCGCGTCGGAGGTCGGTGACGAGCTCGAAGACATCCCGGCGCGCGTCGTCTCCCAATGCAACGGCGAAAACGTGCGGTGGTCCGGGATCGGCCCACTTCCGATCCTCGGTCGCAAGCAGGATCCGATCGACGCCGAGTGCGAACCCGATGCCGGGCAATGGCGGTCCGCCGAGCGACTCCGACAGACCGTCGTAGCGGCCACCCCCGCCCACCGCATTCTGCGAGCCGAGCCCGCCCGCGACGAACTCGAATGCCGTCCGCGTGTAGTAGTCGAGGCCTCTCACCAGGCGAGGGTCGAGGTCGTACGACACGCCGACGTCATCGAGCAGTGAGCGAACCTGTGCGAAGTGCGACGTGCAGTCGTCACAGAGATGATCGGTGATCAGTGGAGCGTTCTCGAGAACGGCGATCGTCTTTTCTTCCTTCGAATCGAACGTACGCAGCGGGTTCGTAGCGATGCGCTCGCGATCGGGAGGCGCCATCTCGTCCGCGTGGGCCTTCAGCCACTGCACCAGCGTCTCGAGATATCCGTCTCTGCACGACGCGGCGCGGTGACCGATCGAGTTCAAGATCAATCGTGGCTGCACATCGACCTCCGAAAGGAGCCGCCACGCGATCTCGATCACTTCGGCGTCGACGAACGGGTCATCCGAGCCGATGGCTTCGATCCCGAGCTGGAAGAACTGACGGTAGCGACCTTTCTGCGGACGCTCTTGTCGGAAGAAAGGCCCGATGTAGTAGACCTTCACCGGCAGTGCGGCACGGTGCAGATTGTGTTCGAGAACGGCTCGCACGACCGGCGCGGTCCCCTCCGGTCGCAGCGTGAGAGATCGTCCTCCCATGTCCTCGAACGTGTACATCTGCTTGCCGACGACTTCGCTGGTCTCGCCGACACCCCTCTCGAACACCTCGGTGTGTTCGAACATGGGCGTGTCCACGTACTCGTAACCGGATCTCTCGAAGAGTGCGCGCGCGTGACCGGTAAGCGACACCCAGTCCCGCGACGTCGGGGGCAGGATGTCATTGGTTCCCTTGGGCGCGCGGAATGCGTTACTCGCCATCGGCGCATCCTAGTGGGGACGTAATGAGTGACATATCCTGCGCGACCGTGGACGCGGCCACCGAAGATCGCCGAGAGCGATCGCGCTGGACGCACCTCGACACCATCGCGATCACCGTCGTCACCATTGCCTCAGCCGTCGTTCGCGCGATCGGCTTGGGCTCCCCACCGCATGAAGTCTTCGACGAACCCTTCTACGCCCGCGACGCGTGCTGGTATGTCCGTGCGAGTACCGAGATCTGCGAAACGAGCGCGGAGGCCAACCTCGAACACCCACCACTCGGTAAATGGCTCCTTGCCGTGGGTGACGCGATCGTCGGTCACACACCCGTCGGATGGCGCATCGCTCCCCTGATCGCCGGCGTCCTGACCGTTGCCCTGACATATCTCTTTGCTCGCAGATTGCTTCGATCGACCGGGGCGGCGACGTTCGCAGCAGCTCTGTTGGCGATCGATTTCCTCCACTTCGTGCATTCGCGCATCGCGATGCTCGATGTGTTCCTCGGTCTGTTCGTGATCGCGGCGTTCACGTCGCTCGCACTCGATCGCGACGACATGTTGGCCGGAAGAACCGGCTTGCGCGCCCGCCCGTGGCGGACGGTGGCCGGACTCTGCGTTGGTGCCGCGATAGCAACGAAGTCGTCGGGTGTCCTCGCGCTCGCCGGCGTCGTCGCGGTCGCGCTCGCGTGGGAGATAGCGACGCGACAACCTCTAAAGCGTCGTCGAGCGATCCTGCAGGTCATCAAGACCGACGGGGTCGCGCTCCTGGTTTCGTTCGTCATCGTCCCGGCTCTCGTCTACGTCGCCGCCCACATCGGACGTGTGCATGGCGAATTAACGACGATGCCGTGGGCGGACGGCTCGTGGATCGATGCCTTCGTCGACCGGCAGCGCCACATGTTGCGCTTCCATCTCGACTACGCCTCGCCCAACCCTTATTCGTCGCCGCCATGGTGGTGGTTGCTTCTGAAGAGACCGGTGACGTATCACTTCGAGATCACGAGCGGCGGCCTTTATCGGCAGCTGCTGGGCACCGGGAGCCCGATCGTCTGGTGGCTATCTATCCCCGCGATCGTCTTGCTGACGGCCGCGTGGTTCCGACGAAACTCGCCCACGAGACCAGAAGGCCTCATCCTCGCGGGCTTCTACTGGAACTACCTGCCGTGGATGGCGTTCGCTGCAGCTCCGTTCCTGTTCGGATCTGGACGGAGCGCGATGTTCGCGTTCTACGTTGTGCCGATGCTGCCGTTCATGTGCACCGCGATCGCGCGTGTCGCCCAGCTCCTCGTTCGAAAGCTCGCGGGTCGCGTTGCGGTGGGCGCGTTCACGGTCGCAGCCGTGGTGTCGTTCGTTTTCTATTACCCGTTCCTAACCGCAGAGCCACTCCCGCGCGAAGAATGGCGGCGGCGGATCTGGATCTTCAACTCGTGCGAGCGCGACAGAGCCCCCATCGTCGTGACCTCCGTGACTACCGAGAACGGGACGACGAACACGACCACATCCGAGATCGGCCGCGCGTACATGCCGCCGGAAGGATGGTGCTGGATCCAGATGAAGCAGGAACAGACCGTCATCGACTGGGACGAGATCCTCGGACGGTCTTCGTAGGTCGCGAAAACGTCGAGCCGTGTCGGGCATGCAGCGCGGCACGTGCGTGGTTGGATATCGGCAGGCAACGAAGACGCTCGGGGAGGTAGAAGTGCCGGAAGCGAGGTCACAGGATCGAGCGGAACTCGAGGCGATCGCGAAGAGGCTCCGTGCACACATAGTCACCGCGACGACGGCGGCAGGTTCGGGCCATCCGTCGAGCTCGCTCTCGATGGTCGAGATTCTGACCACTCTGTATTTCGGCGGTGTCCTGCGCTATGACCCGGACGATCCCCACGACCCCGACCGTGACCGGTTCATCCTCTCGAAGGGACACGGCGCGCCCGGCCTCTATGCCGTACTTGCCGAAGCCGGCTACTTCCCCATATCCGACCTGGAGAGCCTTCGCAGACTCGGGTCGCCGCTGGAAGGGCACCCCAACATGAATCGGCTGCCCGGTGTCGAGGCGTCTACCGGATCCCTCGGCCAAGGCCTGTCGATCGGTATCGGTCACGCCCTTGCGGCCGAGATCGACGGGAAGGACTACCGGGTCTACGTGATGGTCGGAGACGGCGAGAGTGAAGAAGGCCAGGTATGGGAAGCGATGATGTTCGCCGGCAACCGCGGCCTCGACAACCTCACTCTGATCATCGATCGCAACCGCAACCAGCAGACCGGGCCGGTCGACCAGGTCCAACCGCTCGACCCGCTGGAAGACAAGCTGCGCGCGTTTGGATGGGACGTGCGGACGATCGACGGCCATTCATTGGACGCCGTAGCCGAGGCGTTCGAGTGGGCGCGATCCGTCACCGGCACGCCGCAAGCGATCGTCGCCAACACGGTCAAGGGCAAGGGCGTCGCGCTGCTCGAGGGCGGCCAGGACAAGTGGCACGGCAAACCGATACCGGGTGATGAGGAAGCGAAGGCACTGCAGGAGATAGGAGCGACACTGTGAGCTTCGGGCTTACGCGCATCGACCTACGCGAGGGACCCGCGACGCGGGAGGCATTCGGCGACGCTCTCGCCGAAGCGGGGACCGACGAGAGGATCGTCGTCGTCGACGGCGACGTGAACAACTCCACGTTCACCAACCATTTCGCACAGCGGTACCCGGACCGGTTCTTCAACGCCGGGATAGCCGAATCGAACATGGTCGGGATCGCTGCGGGCCTGGCGGCCGCCGGGAAGATCCCGATAGCGGCATCCTTCTCGATCTTTCTGCTGGCGAATGCGTACGACCAGATCCGGATGTCGGTGGCGTTCCCGAATCAGAACGTGAAACTCGTCGGCTCGCACGCGGGGATCTCGATCGGCGAAGACGGGCCATCCCAGATGGCGATCGAGGACGTTGCACTCGCATGCGCTCTCCCCGGCTTCACCGTCATCGTTCCTGCCGACGGACCGAGCGCTGCGGCTGCTACGAAAGCGATGATCGAACGCGAAGGCCCAACGTTCCTCCGCTGCGGCCGCCCCAAGGTCCCCGTGCTATACGACGGTGACTTCGACTTCCAGATCGGCAAGGCGAATCAACTTCGCGATGGCGACGACATCGCGATCATCGCGAACGGGATCATGGTGGCGATGGCGCTCGACGCGGCACAAGGACTAGCCGAACAAGGCATCGCCGCCCGCGTCATCGATATGCACACCGTCAAGCCCGTGGATGCCGAGACGATCGAACGTGCGGCCAACGAGACGAAGGCGATAGTGGTCGCCGAAGAGCACATCGCGCACGGGGGCCTCGGGTCGATCGTGTCCATGGTCGTTTCGGAACGAGCCCCGACGCGCATGGC
>JAHWJK010000027.1 GCA_019348445.1 Actinomycetota bacterium
GACCAGATCGTCGACATCGGTATCTGCCGGACGTTCCAGCAGATCAGACTCTTCCCGAACATGACCGCACTCGAGAACGTTTTTATCGGAGTCGACGCAAGGCACCAGACGAGCGTCTTGGGCGCCATGTTCCGCGGTCCTCGCTATCACCGCGAGGAACGGGAAGGCGAAGAACGCACACTCGAGCTCCTCGAATATTGCGGCTTGCGGAAGTATGCGAACGACCTTGCGAAGAACCTCAGCTACGGAGACCAGCGCCGGCTCGAGATCGCCCGCGCTCTCGGGACGAAGCCGAAGCTCCTACTCCTCGACGAGCCGGCCGCAGGCATGAACCCCGCCGAGAAGAACGGCTTGCGCGATCTAGTCAGGAGGATCCGCGACGGTGGAATCACCGTCCTCTTGATCGAGCACGACATGAAGGTCGTCATGGGGTTGTCCGACCGGGTCGCGGTTCTCGACCACGGCGAGAAGATCGCCGAGGGCAAGCCCGAACAAGTGCAGAAGAACCCGAAGGTGATCGAGGCGTACCTCGGGACGGGCGCCGGGGGCGAGGGCGGCGACGCACCGGAGAACGCGCCGAGTCCGGGGATGGAGCCGTCTGATGGCTGACACGCTCCTCGAGCTCAAGAACGTCCACGTCCGCTACGGCGTGATCCAAGCGGTGAAGGGGATCGACCTGAAGGTGAACGAGGGCGAGATCGTCTCACTGATCGGCGGCAACGGCGCCGGAAAAACGACGACGCTGCGCGCTATCTCGATGGTGCATGGTCCCGCCGAAGGTGAGGTCTTGTTTCAGGGCGAGGACCTCACGTCGCTGAAGAGCCACGACGTCGTCCAACGCGGCATCATCCAGGTCCCCGAAGGCCGGCACATCTTCCCGAACATGTCCGTTGCCGAGAACCTGGAGATGGGCGCGTTCAACGCGAAGGGGACGAGGGCCGAGAGCAAACAGATCATCGAGCGTGTCTTCGAACTGTTTCCGCGCCTCCAAGAGAGACGCAGGCAGGCAGGTGGCACGCTGTCGGGCGGCGAGCAGCAGATGCTCGCGATCGGACGCGCGATGATGGCGCGGCCGAAGCTCCTGATGCTCGACGAACCGTCGATGGGTCTGGCGCCCCAGGTGGTAGAGAGCGTGTTCAAGGTAATTGCAGAGATCAACTCCGAAGGCGTCCCGGTCCTGCTGGTGGAGCAGAACGCCCAGATGGCCCTGCAAGCCGCGAACCGCGGTTACGTGATCGAGACCGGGGAGATCGTGCTCGAGGACGATGCGAAGAAACTGCTCGGTAACGATCAGGTGCGCAAGGCGTACCTGGGTGAGGAATAGGGAGGTAATCGTGACCGACCGTAAACAGTGGCTGAGACTCATCGCGGCGCTATGCGCGGCACTACTCGTGCTAGCGGCCTGTGGCGGTGGCGATGGAGACAACGGCACCGGGACGGAAACCGAGGAGCAGGGGATCGCCAGCACCGACGACCTGACCGAGGAGCACAAGATCGCGGTGCAGCGGGCGACTACCGGAGCGTTCTGGGCCGAGGAGAACCTCGCCTCTAAGGGCGTTCAGCTCGTGAGCTTCGAGAAAGCACCGCAGATGTATCAGGCACTGCAGGCGGGCCAGGTCGATGGGGTCCTGAACGACCTTCCGGTGTCGCTCGATGCCATCGAAGGCAAGGAGGGCGTCGAGGTCGTCGAGCAGATCGACACCGGCGAGGAGTACGCGATCGCAGTGAGCAAGGACAACCCCGGGCTGACGGAAGCGCTGAACGGCGCGATGGCTGAGATCGTCGCGGATGGGACGTTCGAAGAGATCTACACGAAGTACTTCCCCGACCAGGAGGTGCCCGACTACTCGGACATCGAGGGCGACGTCGACGCCGACTTCGAGACCGTCAAAGAGGGAGCGCTCACGGTGGGCTCCGACATCCCGTACCCGCCGTTCGAGATGGAAGAGGGCGGCGAGCTCACCGGCTACGACGTCGAACTCGTACGAGCGCTCGCCGACAAGCTCGGCCTCGAGAACACCGACGACCACTGGATCAGCACCGACTTCGGGACGATCTTCCAGCAGCTCGCGTCGGGGACGAAGTTCGACATCGTCGTCGCTGCGGTCACGGCCTACGCGCCGGAGGGATCGCCTGCAGCCGAGACCGTCGCCGAACGGCGCAAGATCGTGGACTTCACCGTTCCGTACTACCCGTCGCTGCAGTCACTGACGGTCAGTACCTCGCAATAGATGTAAGTCAGAGATCGGCCCGCGTTCCTTCGGGAGCGCGGGCCTTTCTGTTTAGGAGGCTGTGATGCAAGCGAAGGCGATCGAGCGTCCCGAGCGGGGGGCGGCGTGGCTCCGTTCGGAAAGCACGACCCTGTCGCTTGGGGTCCTGATAACGGGGATCTTGTCGTTGGCGCTCGCGATCCTCGGCACGATCGCGATCTTGAGGATCAACGGGACGCAGCCCGTGCCCGTCCTCGTCGAGAGCTTCAAGTCGCAGGAGCTCCGCATCAATCTGATCGTCGCGATCGTGGGCGGTGTGATCGCGGCCGTTGCGGGCGGGCTCAGTTACCGGAAGATGGCGACAAAAGTGAGCCGTGAGGAAGCTGCCGCCGGAGGGATCCTCGGCGCGCAAGCGGCTCTCGTCGCCGTGGGCATCCTCGCCTTCGCATCGGGTGACGTCCAGACGTTCGCCGTTAACTACATGGACTTTGCGGTGTTCGACGATCGCGGCACCAAACTCGCGTTCTTGCGGGGAGCGTGGAACACGGTCCGTCTCGCGTTCACGTCGCAAGCGCTCGGCATGATTCTTGGTCTGATCCTTTCGGTATTCGCGATATCTCGGCGCGCGGTCGTGCGGGCGCCGGCGCGGATCTACATCAACGTCTTCCGCGGAACGCCGCTCGTGTGGCAGATGTTGTTTATCGGGATCGGCCTCCCGATCGGTCTCCAGCTCGACATCGGGTCCTACGAAGCCGCCACCATCGCGTTGACGCTCAACACCGGCGCCTACGCTGCCGAGGTGTTCCGCGCCGGGATCCAGTCGATCGAGAAAGGGCAGCTCGAAGCCGCCCGCGGCCTCGGGATGTCGTACCTGCAATCGATGAGGTTCGCCGTGATCCCGCAGGCCGTCCGGCGCGTGATCCCGCCCCTGATGAACGAGTTCGTCATCCTGATCAAAGACACGTCGCTGGTTCTGGTGCTGGGTTTGACCATCGCACAGCGCGATCTCATGTCGGTCGGCGACCAGTACGTCGGCAACACCTTCAACGCGACCTATTACATCGCGACCGCTCTCGGATACCTCGCGATCAGCCTTCCCTTGATCGGGCTCGTCAACTTCGTCGAACGGAGACTGCGAAGCGGCCTCGTCGGGGTCAGCGCATGACCGATTACGGCGGCTCATCCGACGGCACGATCGTTCGTCTCGAACGGGTGCATAAGTGGTTCGGCGCCCTTCACGTCCTCAAGGGGCTCGACCTCGAGATCTGTGGTGGAGAGGTCGTGGTCGTCATCGGCCCATCGGGCTCCGGCAAGTCGACGCTCCTACGGTGCATCAACCTGCTCGAGGAGCCGACGATGGGGAAGGTCTTCTTCCAAGGGCAGGACATCACCGACGTTCGCGTCAACCTCAACAAGGTGCGGACGGAGATCGGGATCGTCTTCCAGGCGTTCAATCTGTTCCCGCACAAGACCGCGATGGGAAATATCACGCTCGCGCTCGAGCAGGTCCTGAAGCTGGATGCGGGCGAGGCCAGTGAACGCGCAATGGCCGAGCTCAAGCACGTCGGGCTCGAGGAGAAGGCGGATTCCTATCCGTCACAGCTCTCCGGCGGCCAGCAGCAGCGCGTCGCGATCGCACGCGCCCTCGCCATGCGCCCGAAGCTGATGCTCTTCGACGAGGTCACGTCCGCTCTCGATCCCGAGCTGGTCAAGGAGGTACTCGACACGATGACACGTCTGGCCGAAGAGGGGATGACCATGGTCGTGGTGACGCACGAGATGGGTTTCGCTCGTGAGGTCGGGACGCGGCTCGTCTTCATGAACGACGGGCTCATCGCCGAAGACGGTGATCCGAAGCAGGTCATGCAGAACCCCACCGACGAACGCTTCCGCTCGTTCCTCTCGCACGTGCTCTAGGTGCCGGTATGAACGATCCGTCGACGGTCGAAAACACCGAACTGAACGCTCTGGGAGACGTGCCGATCGACGACGTCGTGGCGCTCATGGATCGGCCGGCCCCCGATTACCGCGAGCTCTATTACCGGTGGGAGCGCCAGCAGTGGGAGGCGGGTTCCATCGATTTCATGCAAGACCGGAACGACTGGCTCGCGTTCCCGGACGACCTCAAGCGGTCGTTCCTGTGGGGCTTGTCGTCCTTCTACGTCGGTGAAGAACAGGTCACGCATACGCTGGTTCCGTTCGTCGACGCGGTACCGACGGAAGAGCAGCAGGTCTTTCTGTCCACACAACTCGTCGACGAGGCGCGGCATACGGTGTTCTTCGATCGTTTCTACTCGGAGGCTCTCGACGAGCAGGGCAACGACATGAATTCACGCCTCGAACGGCAGTCGGGGCGACTGAACTCGGGCTTCAGGAGCCTGTTGCTCGAGATGCTGCCGGCCGCCGCGGAGAAAATCCGCGTCGACAAGACGCTGGATGCCCTGGTCGAGGGCATCGTCCTGTATCACATCGTTATCGAAGGCACCCTTGCTCTAACGGGCCAGCGGTTCTTGCTCAACTACCTCCGGGAGAGTGATGTGCTGCCCGGCTTCCGTCAGGGATTTACCGCGGTCGCGCGCGACGAGTCGCGACACGTGAACTTCGGTGTGCGGTTCCTCGGCGAAGCCGTCTCGAACGAACCACGCTTCGCAGATCTCATCCGCCGGCGGCTCGAAGAACTGACACCGGTCGGGTTATCCGTGATCGATCCGCCGGACGGCGATGCGAGCTACTTCGATCCTCTTCCCTACGGCCCGGAACAACTCACCGAGTACGCGTTGAGCTCACTCGACAAACGTCTCAGGGCGATGGGGGTCGATCTCGCCGCGTAAGGCGCTCGATCGCGAACTCGATGCATTGATGGCTCGCGTCGTCGATTGCCGTGCGTGCCCACGCCTGGTCGAGTGGCGCGAGGAAGTCGCGCGAACGAAGCGCGCGGCGTTCGCGACCGAGGATTACTGGGGCCGGCCGATCCCGTCGTTCGGCGATCGCGATGCATGGGTCGCCGTCGTGGGTCTCGCGCCCGCCGCCCATGGCGGGAACCGGACGGGGCGGATGTTCACCGGCGACCGTTCGGGCGACTGGCTCTACGCGTCGATGTTCCGAACCGGCTTCGCTAATCAGCCACACGCGGTGTCCATCGACGATGGCCTCCGGTTGACCGGCGTCTACGTCACGGCCCCCGTCAGATGCGCGCCTCCGGTGAACAAGCCGACGCTGGAGGAGCGGGACACGTGTCTGCCGTACCTGGTGCGGGAGCTCGAGCTACTGCCGAACGTGTCGGTTCTCGTCGCCCTCGGGAAATTCGCGTGGGATGCGGCGATCACGGCCGTGTCGCACCTCGGGGAGCCGATCCCCAAACCGAAACCGAAGTTCGGGCACCTCGCCGAGGCCCCCCTCGGGCGCTATCGCCTCCTGGGGTCGTACCACCCGAGCCAGCAGAACACCTTCACGGGGAAACTGACCGAAGAGATGCTCGATGCGGTGTTCTTAAGAGCCCGGGAGCTGGGTAAGTAGCGGGAGGATTCGGCGGCCCCGGCCCCGAATCTCTCTACTACGGCTTCGCACAAGGGGAGGGCATCATGCGCAAGGTTCTGGGACTCATCGCTGCTTTTTCGCTGCTTGCAGGCGGCACCACTCAGGCTGCAGTCGTGACTCCGGAGAAGGCAACTGAAGGTTGTTTCGCGTCGAATCCGGCCCAATCGACGTGCACTTACAAGGTGACGCACGACAACGACAGCCCCGTCGCCGGGATCGGCGGCGTCGGCTCGTGGGTCGTGACGGTCAAGATCGGCAAGAAGACGACCACCGTAAAGAGCCCCTCCACGGGCGAACCGACGTCGGCAAGTGTCGATCTGCCCAAGGGCGCGAAGGTGACGGCGAAGGCACTGTCGCCGGGCAGCACGCTGATCGTCGGCCACGCCGACTAGGCGGCGGACACCGCAGTTCCTTCGAACAGCGCTTCGAGTCTCGCTACTTCGGCTACCGGAGCGACGCGCACGAAGTCGCGCGAGCTGTCGGTCCAGGCATCGAGTATCGCTTTGGCCTTCATCGATCCGGTGGCGTCGTGGTGGCGGGCTATCACGCGCCGTAGTGACTCGAGTTGACCTTCGCTGGGACGGTAGCAAGCTACGAGTTGCGGGTTGATCTTCGTTTCCAAGAGGCGATCGGGGTCGAAGACGTAGGCCTCGCCACCACTCATCCCGGCCCCCAGGTTCCGCCCGGTCGGCCCGAGCACTACGACGGCTCCGGCCGTCATGTACTCGCAGGCATGATCGCCGGTGCCTTCGACGACCGCGACCGCACCGGAGTTCCTCACGGCGAACCGCTCGCCGGCGCGACCCGCGACGTAGAGCTGCCCGCCCGTGGCTCCGTAGAGCGCGGTGTTTCCGATCAGGTACGGGTCGCCGGCATCGTTCTCGGGAGGACGAACGATCACGCGCCCTCCACCCATGCCCTTGCCGACGTAGTCGTTCGCTTCCCCTAGGAGGTTCAGTTCGATGCCGTCGGAGAGAAATGCGCCGAACGATTGCCCCGCGTGACCTTCGAAGTTCGCCTGGACCTTGCCACCCGGACGACGCGTCTCGACCGCACATCCGAGTCGCGCTCCTACCGTGCGGTTCGAGGTGTCGATGGTGTAGTTGAGCGTGACGTCGTCACCGTTGCCCAGAGCGCCGATGGCATCCTCGTAAAGGCGATCGCCGAGGGAATCGCGCGGCGATTGGATCGGGAGTGCACCGGTGAAGCGCCTCTCGCCGGCGCGCGTATCGAGCAACGGAGCCAGATCGAGCCGGTCGGCGCGGCTGTTCCCCGTCGTTCGCTGCTTCAAGAGGTCGGTGCGGCCTACGGCTTCGTCGAACGAGCGGAGGCCGAGAGATGCAAGCAGCTCGCGCGCTTCTTCTGCAACGAACAGGAGATAGCGAGCGACCATCTCCGGCGTTGCCGCGAACTTCGCGCGCAGTTTGGGATCCTGCGTCGCGATCCCGACCGGGCACGTGTTGCGGTGGCAGGTGCGGACCATGATGCAGCCCTCGGCCACGAGCGCGGCCGTCCCGAAGGAGAACTCGTCGGCACCTAGCAACGCCGCAACGACGATGTCCCGGCCGGTCTTCAAGCCGCCGTCCACCCGCACGCGGACGCGCCCTCGAAGCCCGTTCGCAGCCAGAGTCGCTTGCGTCTCCGCGAGACCGATCTCCCACGGCATGCCGGCGTTCTTGATGGACGACAGGGGGCTCGCCCCGGTGCCGCCGTCCGATCCTGCGATGTGCACGACCTCGGCGAGCCCTTTGACGACACCGGCCGCGATCGTGCCGACGCCGTCGGACGAGACGAGTTTCACCGACACGTCGGCACGCGGATTCGCCTGCTTCAGGTCGAAGATCAGCTGCGCGAGGTCCTCGATCGAGTAGATGTCGTGGTGCGGTGGGGGAGAGATAAGAGCGACTCCCTCGACCGTGTGGCGAAGGCGAGCGATCTCGACCGTCACCTTCTTGCCCGGGATCTGCCCGCCTTCTCCCGGCTTGGAGCCCTGGGCCATCTTGATCTGCAGTTCCCGCGCGTGCGCGAGGTAGTCGGGTGTGACGCCGAACCGGCCCGACGCGATCTGCTTGATCCCAGAGTTCCGCTCATCGGAATAGCGTTCCGGGGCCTCGCCGCCTTCGCCGGTGTTCGCCATCCCCCCGATCATGTTGAGCGCGATCGACAGCGTTTCGTGAGCCTCGGCCGACAGCGCACCGTGCGACATAGCGCCGGTTGAGAAGCGTTTCGCGATCTCTTCAACGGGCTCGACCTCGTCGACGGGGATCGCATCGCCGGCAGAAACCATCTCCAGGAGGTCCCGCGGTTCGGCGACCTTGCCGTTCTTGTCGTTCACGAGTTCGGCGAAACGCCGGTACGCACGGGCGTTGCCTTTGACCGCGGCGTTGAGTTTGTGCGCGGCCTCTTCTTCCGACGTCACGAGGCCAACGGCCTCATGGAGCGCGCCGACCACGTCGGGGTTGAACGCGTGGTACTCGCCTCCGCTCTTGTGCTTGATGAACCCGGTGTTCGACAACTGCGGTTTCGATGTCCCGTCGAGTGAGAACGCGTGCAGGTGCCGGAGGATCGCGTCGGCTCCGAGCTCCTCGAAGTTCAGACCGCCGAGAGCGGAAGCGACTCCGGGGAAGCAGAGTTCGATCACGTCGTGGCCGAGGCCCATCGCCTCGATGATCTGGGCGCCCCTGTAGGAGTCGAGCGTCGAGATCCCCATCTTCGACATGATCTTGAGTAATCCGTCTTCGATAGCCGACAGATACCGGTGCTGCGCCTCGTCGGCCGGCACATCGCCACCCAGCCGCCCTTTGGCCGCGAGCGAAGCGATCGATTCCAGTGCGAGTCGCGGGGTGACGGCGTCGGCGCCGTTCGTCAGCAGACATGCGACGTGGTGACTGTCGCGGGCGTCGTCGGCATCCACTACGACGCTCGTTCTCGACCGCAGACCGTCCGCTACCAGGCGGTGGTGTACGGCTCCGGCCGCCAACGCCGCGGGCACGGGAGCACGTGATGCAGATACCGCGAGGTTGCTCACGATCACGAACGCGGCACCGTCGGAGACCGCGCGCGCGGCGTCATCTGCCAGGCGCCGGCACGATGACTCGAGGCCTTCCGGACCGTCGTCGATCGCGAATGTTGCATCGAGCACCGCGGCGCCGGCTTCGACGAGGTCTACCAAGGCGGTCGGGAACAGCAGTGGTGACGGATATTCGCGCAGGGCCGCCGCGCGGTCGCGTTCTTGCAACAGATGGTCGCGCGCCCCCAGTCGCGTCGTCAGGGACATCACGTGGCGTTCGCGAAGGTGGTCGATCGGCGGGTTCGTGACCTGCGCGAAGCGTTGTTTGAGGAAGGAATAGATCGGCCGCCCGTACTCGGCCAGTGGCGGCTGAGCGGTGTCGTCGCCCATCGACGACGTCGGCTCCGCCCCCTCGGTCGCCATCGGGCGGATAACGACCGTGAACTCCTCCTTCGAGTACCCGGCGGCGACCTGCCGCGCGGTGACATCATCGGGGGCCGAGGCCACCGGCGTACCGGTCGACGTTTCGTCGAGATTGCCTACGAGCCAGTCGCCGTACGGTCTGCGCTTCGCGAGTTGCTGCTTGACCTCGGAGTCGAACAGGACACCACCGCGGGACGGATCGACGCAGAAGACCTGTCCCGGCCCGAGACGGGTGCGCGTGACACGGCCGTGCCCCCTCGTCGAGATCGCGCCTGCTTCCGATGCTGCCGCGATGAAGCCGTCGTCACAGATCGAGATGCGAAGCGGCCTGAGCCCGTTGCGATCGAGTGCCGCCGCAACGCGCTCACCATCGGTGAATACGAGACCCGCGGGGCCGTCCCACGGCTCGATCAAACAGGAGTGGTACCGGAAGAACTCGGCGACCTCGCGGTCGATGTCGTCGACGTGCTCCCATGCAGGGGGAATGAGCATCGATGACGCGTGCGTCAGATCGCGACCGCCGCGGGTCAACAGCTCCAGAGCCTCATCGAGCATCTGCGAGTCAGATCCGCGGCGATCGATCACCGGTGTCAGCAGCTCCTCGGGCGCAAGATCGACCGATCCCAGGCGACCTTCGCGAGAGCGCATCTGAGCGACGTTTCCGCGGATCGTGTTGATCTCGCCGTTGTGCGCGAGGAACCTGAACGGTTGCGCGCGCTCCCACGTCGGCGCCGTGTTCGTCGAGTAGCGCTGGTGGAAGATGGCGAACCACGCGGTGTATCGCTCGTCCCGCAGGTCCGCGTAATAGTTGGCGAGCTGGTCCGCCGCGCACAACGCCTTATAGGTGACGGTGCGGAACGAGAACGACGCGACGTAGAGGCTCACCGAGTTCGTCGTAGCCGCGCGTTCGACCCTGCGCCGTGCTCTGAAAGCCTTGCGCTCCGCTTCCTCGACGGCGACACCGATCGGCCGCAGCAGGATCGCCTGTTCGATGTGTGGTGCGGCGTCGCGCGCCTGGGCTCCCAGAGCGGCGGCATCAGTCGGAACCACGCGCCATGCCGCTACCTCGATGCCTTCGTCATGGCACGCGTCTTCCACGATCGCGCGGCAGCGGTCGGCGGAGTCTCTGAAGAAGCACATCGCTATGCCGACGCGTTCGCCGGAGGAGACGTCGGGCGCGACGGCGGCGGGGGCGACGGGCAGCAACACGCCGGCACCGTCGCCGGTCAGCGCATCGGCGGCGAGCGCACCACGATGCTTGACCCGGCACAGCGCGTCCAGAGCGGCGTCGACGATCGCCCGCGACGCGCGGCCGCGGGCGTCGGCTACGAAGCCGATCCCGCAGGCGTCCTTCTCGTGGAGTTCCCAGCCCATCGGTGTCCTCTCGCAGTGGGCGCACGGCAACAAAAAAGGCGCCCGAGCCCGAGCGCCGTTGCTCTACGTGTGGGAAGTGTGGGTGCACGTTATCCGGCTACGAGACGGCGAGTCAACGACCCGGGGCTCCGGCGGCTTGCGCTCCAGGTTAGGCGCGCCTAACATCGGCCCTCCTAACGGCAGATATTCGGGTACCCGAACAAATCAGGAGGCCTATGTGACCAGGACACTGTGGACCAGGACCGCTGCAGCCGCGGCGGCGCTCCTTCTGTTGGCAGCGTGTGGCGCCGACGAGCCGGCGGCGGAGACGACCGGCGCCGATCCAGCCGAGGAGCAGACGCTTACCGTCTACTCGGGACGTGAGGAAGAGCTAGTGGCCGATCTGTTCGAGCAGTTCGAGACCGACACCGGGATCGAGCTCGACGTCCGTTACGGAGATTCGGCCGAGTTGGCCGCAACGATCCTCGAGGAGGGCGACTCGTCGCCGGCAGACGTCTTCTTTTCGCAGGACGCGGGGTCGCTGGGAGCGGTGGCGCAGGAGGGACTGTTCCAGGAGCTCGACGCGGACGTACTGGAGCGCGTCGATGAGCGGTTCCGTTCTCCCGACGGGTTGTGGGTCGGCACGTCCGGTCGAGGCCGGGTCGCGGCATACAACACCGATCTGATCGACGAGGGTGACCTTCCCGACTCCATCGTGGACTTCACCGATCCCCAGTGGAAGGGTCGCATCGGCTTTCCCCCCACCAACTCGTCGTTCCAGGCGTTCGTTGCGGCGATGATCGAGCTCGAAGGGGAAGACGCGACGCGCGACTTCCTCGAGGGACTCAAGGCGAACGATCCCAAGCTTTACGAGGACAACTCGTCGACGGTCCGCGGGATCGCGGCGGAAGAGATCGAGGTCGGGTTCGTCAACCACTACTACATCTACGAGGTCGCGGCCGAGGACGGAGAGATCCCCGTTGCCAACCACTTCTTCACCGGCGGCGACCCCGGAGCGCTCGTGAACGCGGCGGGAGTCGGCGTCCTCGCGTCGAGCGATGCAACCGATGCCGCACGGGAGTTCGTCGACTACCTCACCGGGGACGAAGGCCAGACCTATTTCGCCGAGGACACCTTCGAGTACCCCGTCGCGCCGGGCGTCGAGCCGGGCGAGGATCTCGTCCCGCTGGACGAGATCGAATCTCCCGACGTCGACCTGTCCGACTTGGGCGCGACGATCGAACCGGCCCTCGAGCTCCTGGCGGAGGTCGGTCTCCTGTGATCACCCGACAGAGCTCGTAAGTGGCGCGGGCGGCGCATCTCGGCCCGAGAGCGCGGCCGTCGTTCGCGCGCGTCCCGGCAGGTCTGCTGGTATGGGCCGCGATCGTCTGTCTGGTCATGGCCATCCCTCTCGCTTACATCCTGCTCCGCGTCGCGGAGTCGGACGCTGGTACGTGGGACCTGATCCTGCGGGACCGGACGGTGTGGCTGGCGCTGCGCAGCATCGGGTTGGTTGCCGCGGTGACGGCCGGAGCGATCGGGCTCGGCGTTCCCCTCGCGTGGCTCACCGTTCGGACCGACATGCCGTTGCGGAAGGTGTGGGCGGTTCTCGTCGCGCTGCCGCTGGTCATCCCCAGTTATGTCGGCGCGTTCGCTCTCATCTCCGCGTTCGGCCCGAGCGGGATGCTGAATCGCGTCACGGGGATCGAGGGGCTGCCGACGATCGGTGGTTTCGCCGGTTCGTTCGCGGCCCTCACATTGTTCACCTACCCGTACGTCTATCTGATCGTCGCCGCCGGAGTTCGGGGACTCGACCCGTCGCTGGAGGAAGCGGCGCGGGGCCTGGGTCGCAGCCGGCTCTCGACGTTCACCGGCGTCACCATCCCGTTATTGCGGCCCTTCATCGCATCCGGTGGGCTGCTCGTCGCCCTCTACACGCTCCACGATTTCGGAGCCGTTTCGTTGATGCGGTTCCCCGTCTTCACGCAGGCGATCTACCTCCAGTACCGGGGCGCGTTCGACCGAACCCCGGCGGCGGTTCTGTCCTTGATGCTGGTTTGTCTCGCCCTAGTCATCCTGGTCATGGAAGTTCGCGCTCGTGGCCGCGCCCGTTACCACCGCGTCGGGTCGGGTACCGCGAAGATCGCGGGACGCATCCACCTCGGACCGTGGCGCTGGGCGGCGTTCGCGGCGTGCCTGCTCATCACGTTGATCGCATTCGTCGGGCCGGTCGCGACGATCGCGTTCTGGCTGGCGCGCGGCGCGGCTCGCGGGGGAGAGGTCCGTCTCACGTGGGCTGCCGCGGGCGCCTCGATGGGGATATCTGCTCTCGGAGCATCCGTCGCGTTAGTGGCAGCGTTGCCGATCGCGCTGCTTACCGCGCGCTACGGTTCGAAGGCCGCGAGCTTCGCGCGCTACGTGTCCTATTCCGGCTACGCGCTACCAGGCATCGTCGTCGCGCTGGGCTTCGTGTTCTTCGCGTCGAACTATGCATCGTGGATCTACCAGAGCATCCCGCTCGTCGTGCTGGCATACGTCGTGTTGTTCCTTCCGCAGGCGAGTGAGCCGCTGCAGTCGTCTCTGCTTCAGGTCGGGCCGCGCATCGCGGAGGCCGGTCGCGCGCTCGGATCGGGCCGGCGACGCGTATTCGTGCGGCTCGAGGCTCCGCTGATATCGCGCGGCGCCCTCGCGGCGTGGGCGCTCGTCTTCCTCACCGCGATGAAGGAACTTCCGGCAACCCTCTTGTTGCGACCCACAGGTTTCGAAACCCTCGCGACGAGGATCTGGACAGGTGCGACGGCAGGCCTCTACTCGAAAGCCGCCGGGCCTGCTCTCATCCTCCTTGCGATCTGCGCGATCCCGCTCTACGTCCTCGCGCGACGCGTCGAGGCGCGCGATCTCGAAGTTAGGGTTGAGAAGTGAAGGAACTAGCGCTCAGCTGTCGCTCGATACACAAGCGGTTCAACGGGACGGTCGCCTTGAATGGGTTCGACCTCGACGTCCGCGATGCGGTTCTCGTGGCGCTGTTGGGCCCCAGCGGCTGTGGGAAGACCACCGCGCTCCGGGTCATCGCGGGGTTCGAGAGACCGGACTCGGGGGAGGTGGCGGTGCGCGAGCGCGTCGTCGCGGCGCGGGGAACGTGGGTCCCGCCGGAGAAACGGCGCGTCGGCATGGTGTTTCAGGATTGGGTGCTGTTCCCGCACTTGGACGTCTACGACAACGTCGCGTTCGGCCTCGGGTCACAAGGCCGTCGCGAGCGCGTCGGCGAGGTCCTCGACATGATGCGTTTGTCGGGTCTCGAACGTCGCATGCCTCACGAATTATCCGGAGGACAGCAACAACGCGTCGCGCTGGCGCGGGCTCTTGCACCCTCGCCCGAGGTCGTGCTCCTCGACGAGCCGTTCTCGAACCTCGACGCGGCTCTCAAGGCAGAGGTGCGCATGGAGGTACGAGCGATCCTGCACGAGGCGAAGGCGACGGCCATCTTCGTGACGCACGATCAGGAGGAAGCGCTCGCGATGGCCGACGAGATGGCGGTGATGGATGCGGGCCGCATCCTGCAGGTCGGGACGCCACACGAGGTCTATCAGTCACCGGTCGACTTGCGGGTCGCGTCGATGGTGGGGGACGCGAACCTCGTGCCGGGCGACGTGACCGCGGGAGTCGCGACGACGGCGCTCGGCAGGTTCCCCGCCGCGGACGTTCCCGACGGACCGATCCGGATGATGGTCCGTCCCGAGGAGATATCGATCGCACCTGCCGCCGACGGCATCGCGCGCATCGTCGACACCGAGTTCTACGGCCACGATCAGATGGTGAGAGCCCGCCTCGACGACGGCAACCTTTTAGAGGTAAGGCTGCTCGGCCCCCACCCCGACCTCCATGTCGACGCGACGGTCGACGTCACGATCACCGGCCGTCCGCGGTTCTTCGCGGCGGCGTCGATCCACTGAATCGTTAGCTCTTCCGCGGTTAGCCGTCGAAGGGACGTTCGGTTGGGCGAACTGGCGAAATCCGCGCGCGTCCCTACACTGGCTCGAAGACATACATCACTGGAGGATGACCATGCTTCCGAACAAGATCGAATCGGCTTTCAACGAACAGATCCGCGCCGAACTGCAATCGGCGTATCTCTACCTGGCGATGGCAGCCGATTGCGACAAGCAGAGCCTGCCCGGCTGCGCGTCGTGGCTCCGGAGCCAGTGGGAAGAGGAGATCGCGCACGCGATGCGCTTCTACAACTTCATCATCGATCGTGACGGGACGGTCGAACTAAAGGCACTCGACGCACCGGAGGTCTCGTTCGGTTCCCCGCTCGCGGTGTTCGAGAGAGCGCTCGAGAACGAACGGCAGGTGACGGCATCGATCAACAACCTCTACCAGTTGGTACAGAAGGAGGGCGACTTCGCGTCACAACCTCTTCTCGACTGGTTCGTCACCGAACAGGTCGAGGAAGAGGCGACGGTGGGGCAGATCGTGGACGACCTGCGGCGGGTCGGCGACCAGGGCGAAGGTCTGTACCTTCTCGACAAGGAGCTGGGACGCAGACGCGAGGGTGGATCCGAGGGCGAATGAACGTCTTAGGCCGGAAGCACCCACAGGTTGTCGGCGAGCGCGCTGCCCAGAGCCACCTTCGCGCCGTCGACCTCTAGCGTCCGCGTCTGATCGGGAGCGACCTCGACGAGGACGAGGTCGTGGCCCGGCATCAGCCGGTGGTCCTCCAGGAACTTCAGCACGTCGTGGTCCAGTTCCACGTCTTCCAGTAGGCGCGTGAGGCGGCCCGACTCTCCCGGCTGCATCGCAGCGACGGATTTCAGGTCGGACCACGGGATGCTCGATTCGGTGCCCGGGATCGGGTTGCCGTGGGGGCACGCCGGTTCGCCCGACAGCTTGGCGAGGATCGCTTCTTCGACTTCGGGCGTCATCACCTTCTCCCAGTCCTCGGCCTGCTCGTGGCACAGGTGCCACGGGATCCCGAGGATGTC
>JAHWJK010000113.1 GCA_019348445.1 Actinomycetota bacterium
CCGCGGCGCGAGGAAGACGGCCGCAGGTGCACGGGCGGGTGCAAAGACGGCAGCACGCGGTGGTCGTCGGACCGCCGGTCGCGCGAAGGGTGCTGCCAAGTCGGCCGCCACGCGCACGGGTAAGTCGACGCGCCGCCGTTAGCAGTCTTTTCCCGATCTAAGAGAAGCGGCCCTCCGGGGCCGCTTCTTCGCGTCCGGGCGTAAGTTTGGGTGCATGCCGGTCTATCGGATAAACGGACCTTCTCGTCTGGTGGGGGACGTCCACATCAGCGGGGCCAAGAACTCCGCTCTGAAGTTGATGGCGGCGTCGTTGATGGTGCCGGGGACGACGGTTCTCGAACGGGTCCCGCGTATCCGCGACGTCTACCTCATGAAGGAGGTCCTCGAGCGCCTCGGCGCGACCGTCCAGATGGACGGCGGCACGCTCACGATCGATACGTCGAACGAACCTCTAGAAGACACTCCGTACGAGCTCGTGACGAAGATGCGCGCCTCGATCCAGGTGCTCGCGCCGCTGTTGGTCCGCCTCGGGCGCGCACGAGTTGCGATGCCCGGCGGCGACGCGATCGGGTCACGTCCGATCGACCTTCACCTCCAGGGGCTCGAACGCATGGGCGCGAAGTTCTCGTCCGAACACGGATACGTCGAAGGTCGCGTCGATCATCTGCGTGGAGCGAACATCCTGCTCGAGTTTCCGTCGGTCGGCGCGACCGAGACCCTGATCATGGCCGGCGTACTCGCGGACGGAACCACATATATCGAGAACGCCGCGCGCGAGCCGGAGATCCAAGATCTCGCCGCCTATCTCAATCGCTGCGGCGCGCAGATCTCGGGTGCCGGAACTCCGACGGTAGTCATCGAGGGTGTCGACGAACTCGTCGCCGACAAGCACGAGATCATTGCGGACCGCATCGAGGCCGGTACGTTCGCGATCGGAGCGGCCGCATCGCAGGGCGACGTGCGGCTTGTCGATCTCGATCCGGTCCATCTGCGGTTGCCCCTGCAGAAGCTCGAAGAAGCCGGCGCCGAGATCGAGGTCGGCGAGCGCGATGTCCGGGTTCGGATGTCCGGGAAACCTCGCGCGATCGACCTCGTTACGCTGCCGTATCCCGGCTTCCCGACCGACCTGCAACCTCCGATGATGGTGTTGCTGTCGCAAGCGACCGGATCCTCGATCCTCACCGAGAACGTCTTCGAAGCTCGGTTCCTCTTCGTCGACGAGCTGAATCGGATGGGATCGCAGGTACGTGTGGAGGGCCATCACGCGGTGATCCGCGGGATCGAGAGGCTCTCGGGTGCTCCTGTTCGGGCCCCCGACATCAGAGCCGGAGCCGCGCTGGTCCTCGGTGGGATCTGCGCGGACGGAGCGACCGAGGTCCACGACGAAGGTCACATCGAGCGCGGGTACGAGTCGTTCGAAGAGAAACTCCGTGAGCTCGGGGCCGATATCGACGTCGTATGACAGAGAGGGCGAAGAGCACGCGGGTTCTGTTCCGTGCCGTGTCGTGGACCGGTGCCGGGTTCTTCATCTTCGGCACGCTTGGTTCGGCATGGTCCGCGGTGACATTCGTGCAAGTCCGGACCGGATGGGGCCTCACCTATTACGAGCGATGCTGCATCGAGCTTGGCAAAGCGGCGTTGGGAGGTGCGCTCGCGAGCATGTTCTTCGTGCTGATCGGGAGTGCGGTCATCCTCCTGCTGCACCCGGTGCGGGCACATCTCGCTCGCGAACGGGGGCAACGGCCCCCGCGCTGGCTGAGATGGGCTGCCGTTGTGCTCGCGACGTACGCAGTCGGCGTTTTCATCCTTGCGACGCTTCTCGCAGGGATGGCAGACGGCCTCGAAGGCTTCGCGGTCGGGATAGTCAGCTACTGCATGCTGGTCGGGGTCGGGATGCTCGCGGCGGCATGGGGATTCAAGCGTGCGAGTGAGGCTGTTTAGGCCGCTCGCCGTCGCGGTCGCGCTGTCGCTGGTCGTGGCGGCCGCACCGGCGACGGCGGCGAGGAACCGGGAATTGGGTGCGGCGGTCGCGCCGATCCGCCTCGTGCCGCGCGGCTCCACTGCGATCTCCGTAGCGGGTTTGCATTCCTATTTCGGTTCGGTCGAACTCGCTTCGGCCGGGGACGGACTCGTCGTCTCGAATCGGATATCTCTCGAGCGATACCTCTTGGGACTGCAAGAAGTGCCGACGGAGTGGCCCGAAGAAGCGCTTAAAGCTCAGGTCGTCGCGGCGCGGACGTACGCGTTGTGGACGCTCGCGGAAGGGCGAACGGGTGAGGCGGCCGTCTATGGCTACGACATCTGTGCGACCGTTCAGTGCCAGGTCTTTTCCGGTGCCGACGTCGTGCGATCTCCAAATGGTGAGCGGTGGCGGGCGGCCGTCGAGGCGACGGCGGGGCAGGCGATCCTGTACGACGACAAGCCGATCCTTGCTCGCTATCACTCGACGTCGGGCGGCATGACGCTCGACAACGAGGACGCCTTTTCGGAAGAGAGCGCGTATCCATATCTGAAGTCGGTCGAGAGCCCGTGGGAAGAAGATTCGCCGCTTTATCGCTGGAGAACGACGTTCCGGCTGAGGGAACTCGAAGCGATCATCCGACGCGCCGGCTGGTGGTCCGGCAAAGCGAGACTCGAACGCGTCTATTCGGTGCCATCGAGCAGCGGGCTTCATTATCCGGACGTTGTTTTCGAAGGAGGCGCGCGACGCCTCGTCCGGACCGCGGAGGAACTCCGCGAGGTCGTTCGCGACGTCGCGCCGGCGATGTTTCCCGGCAGGTATCCAGGACCGGGCGCCACGACGAGTGGAGTTCTCCCGGAGACGTTCCCGTCGAATCGCCTCGAAGTAAGAACCGACCGTAAGCGGGTTGTCGTGGACGGCCGCGGCTGGGGACACGGCTCCGGGATGTCGCAGTGGGGGGCTTATGGGCTCGCGCAACGAGGCGCGACCTACACCGACATCCTCACGCACTACTACACCGGAGTTTCCATCGGCTCGGTTCCCGAACCGCCACCGTTCGAGGTCGGCGTGCAGGCAGGGGTGCCGTCGGTGAGGGCCAGTGGTTTTTTCGAGATCGTCGATGGTCGCGGCAAGACGATCGTCCCGCGCGCGCTCGGAACGTGGACGTTCCGGTGGGCCGGAGCCGGTGCCGTTGCGATCGAGCCCCCGGCGGGGTTCGGACTCCCGCTGGAAGTCGGCATCGTGGATGCTCCGAAGAAGGTCCTCGTAGGCGAACCCGCGTTCCTCACGGTGGCGTTGTCGCGACCGGCACGAGTTCGGACGCGAACCGCAGATTCGCCGACCGGATATCGGGATCCAGGAGTCGAGATCAAGGACGCGGGACGCCGAGAAGTCGTGTGGTTGGCTCCCCTCGAAGAGGGCCTGTATCGGGTACGCGTTCAAGCGCGCGCAGGTCCCACCGAGCGTATGAGTGAACCCGTTGAGATACTCGTGACAAGCGCGTCCATGAAGAACGCGGAGCCCCGCGACCCAGGTGACGATGCGCGGGGCCGTGAGGACGCACCGCCCGTTCTCGTGGTCGCGATATTCGCCGCCCTGATCCTCCTTGCGGTGGGTGCTGTCGTGAGAGCGGCACGGCGTGGTGAACCGCCGCAAATCCCCCCATCCGATTAAAATCGAGCGATGGGACAGACGCTGGAGGCGGGGCTCGAGGAACGGGTACGCCAGGCGCTCGAGCTGATACGGCCCGCGATCCAGATGGACGGCGGAGACGTATTGCTCGAGTCGGTCCGCGATGGAAAGGTCACCGTGCGACTGCTCGGAACTTGCGACGGCTGTCCCATGTCGCCGGTGACACTGCGGCAAGGTGTCGAGCGCATCCTTCGGGAGCACGTCCCCGAAGTAACCGAAGTCTCCGCCCTTTTCTGAGCACATAGCCGCGATCGCGCCGCCTGGGCTGGGGAAGAAAACGGCCATTTAGCCTGTCGACATGACCATCACGGATCTCGTCGAGCGAGCGCGCAGCGGAGAACGTCGCGCGATAGCCCAACTCATCTCGCTCGTCGAGGACGGGGGAGCCGAGCTCGGCGCGGCGATGCAGGCGATCTATCCCCACACCGGCGGGTCGTACTCGGTCGGCATCACGGGCGCTCCGGGGGCCGGGAAGTCGACGTTGACCGAACGTCTGATAGCGCGCGTGCGGCGGGATGGACATCAGGTTGGTGTGCTCGCCGTCGATCCATCGAGTCCCTTCTCTGGCGGCGCTCTGCTCGGCGATCGCGTCCGCATGCAGACGCATGCCACCGACCCCGAGGTCTTCATCCGATCGATGGCGACGCGCGGTCATCTCGGCGGCATCTCACTCGCGACCCCCGAAGCGATGCGCGTACTCGAAGCGGCAGGGAAAGACATCGTGATCATCGAGACCGTCGGCGTCGGCCAGTCTGAGGTCGAGATCACCGATGCTTGCGACACGACGCTCGTCGTCGTCAACCCGGGGTGGGGCGACGCGGTGCAAGCCGCCAAGGCGGGTCTGATGGAGATCGCCGATGTCTTCGTCGTCAACAAAGCCGACCGTCCGGGGACACGCGATTCGGTGAGGGAGTTGAAACAGATGCTGCAGATGTCGGAGGCCGAGTGGAAGCCGGAGATCGTGGAGACAGTCGCGACCAAAGGCGAGGGCATCGACGAGCTGTGGGCCGCGGTCGAGAAACACAGAGCATGGCAGGAAGAGCGCGGCGCGCTGGAGGCGCGACGCCGGCGACGCATCGAACGCGAGATCAAGGACATCGTGGCGGAGCGGTTCCGGACGCGCGTCGAGAACGAGTGCCGCGAGGTGCTGGCAAGTCTGACGGACGACGTCGTAGCCCGGCGCATCGACCCCTACGAAGCTGCCGATCGTTTGATGGAGGACCTGCGCGCAGCGTCTCGATAGGTCTCTAACATCGGCGGCATCTACAGAGACGCCGGTAGAATCGCCGAATGACGGACGACCTGCAACGACAGTGGCGCGAGAAGTACGAGCAGGCGAAGCTTCGCGACGACGTTGATTTCGACACCCTCTCCAGTGTCGAGGTTGATCCTCTTTATGGTCCCGACGACATACACCCGAAGCTCGGCGTTCCGGGCGAGTACCCGTTCACGCGCGGCATCTACCCGAGCATGTACCGGGGGCGCCTGTGGACGATGCGCCAGTTCGCCGGCTTCGGTACC
>JAHWJK010000114.1:0-3965 GCA_019348445.1 Actinomycetota bacterium
GAGCAGGTCGCGGAGGTCCCCGAGGCCGTGGACCAGCAGGGCGCGGCACCCGAGGCGCAGCCGGGCGAGACGACCGAGTCGTAGCCCGATGTCGCGCGAACTCCTCGAGTACCTCGGACCATGGCTCCTCGACGACCCCGATGCGATGGAGATCACCGAGGCCGAAGGTGACCGCGGCGCCAAGATCTTCGAAGTGAAGGTGGCGCCCGACGACGCCGGCAAGATCATCGGTCGGCGCGGGCGCATCATCCGGTCGATCCGAACGCTTGCGCGCGCGGCAAGTCGCGACTCGGGTCCCGTGATGGTCGAGGTGGTCGACTGACGCGTCCCGATCTGTTGATCGCGGGCGAGATAGGAAAGCCGCACGGCATCGGTGGCGACGTCTACGTCGTTCGCATATCCGACGACCCGCGCCGGTTCGAACCCGGCGCCGAGTTGATCCATTCCGATGGGCGGACCTTGGTCGTAGAACACGCGCGTCCTCATCGCGATCGGTTCCTTGTGAAGTTCGAGGGGGTCAACTCGCGCGAAGACGCGGAGGCGATACGAGGGACCTTGTTCGTTCCTTCCACCGAGGTGCGTGATCTCGCCGAAGGTGAGTTCTGGGAGAGCGATCTCATCGGGTGCGAAGTCTTCGACGTCGGCGGCGCCGAGCTCGGTCGCGTCGCGGCCGTGATACCCGGTCCCGCGCAGGACTTGCTCGAACTCGACACGACGTCGGGGAGCCGACTAGTCCCACTCGTGCAGGAGTTCGTCGTCGACATCGATCCTTCCGAGAAACGCATCGTTATCGACCCTCCGGAAGGGCTTTTCGAATGAAGATCGACGTCGTCACGTTGTTCCCGGAACTGTTCGAAACGCCACTACGCACGAGTTTGCTCGGCAAAGCGGTCGCGAGCGGTGTCGTCGACGTCGGCGTACACGACCTGCGCGAGCACGGGCTGGGGAAGCATCGTTCGGTCGACGACGAGCCTTACGGCGGGGGAGCCGGCATGGTGATGCGGCCCGAACCGATCTTCGACGCCGTCGAAGTTCTGAAGGAGCCGGACTCTCACGTCGTGCTTTTGTCCGCGCGCGGGCACCGGCTCGATCACGCGCGGGTCGAGCAGCTGTCGCAGCACCGCCACGTGATCTTGATCTGTGGACGTTACGAAGGCGTCGACGAGCGGGTCGCCGAGCACCTCGTGGACGACGAGATATCGATAGGCGATTACGTGCTGGCCGGCGGCGAGGTCGCGGCGCTCGTCGTCATCGAAGCCGTGACTCGCATGATCCCGGGCGTTCTCGGGAACCCATCCTCGCTAGAGACCGAGTCACATTCGCGCGGCTTGCTCGAACATCCTCACTACACGCGACCGGCGGAGTTCCGCGGGTGGAAGGTTCCCGACGTGTTGCTGTCGGGCGATCACGCCGAGGTCGAGAGATGGCGACACGAACACGCCAAGGAGGTGACTCGACGACGCCGTCCCGACCTCGGCTGACGACCACTCCCTAGTCGCGGGGATAGACCGCTCGGATCTCCGTCTTCTTGATGTTCATGAAGTTCGTGGTGCCCGCTTCGGTGCCTTCGCTCGTGCGGATCGTGACATCGGTGACCGGCACGAACAGGCGCGAGTCTCGGATCACGGCTTCCCATGCATCGGAGAAGCGCGGAAGCTCGGACGGGAGATACACGGTTCCTTCGATCTGGAACTCGTGCACGAGCATCATCACCGGCACCTTCTCGAGGTCTACACGCGGTGATTGATCGAGAGCAACGTGTTGCGGCGGTTGCGTGATCGCCTGCTTCAGCGTTTCTGCCAGACGTGATCCCGCCATCGTCTTGCTCAACGAGTGGCAGTGCAGCGAATTCGCGGCCGCCTCCATAGCTCCCGGTTCGCCCATCCCCGTGAGGACGACGATCGGCAGCGCGACGAAGCGGCCGTCTTTGCGGATCCTCTCGACGAGAGACCATCCGTTCGCGCCCGACACTTCGATGTCGATCACCGCGGCGTCCGGTGATTCCGTGACGAGGTAGTTCCATGCGTCTTCGGGATCCGCGGGAACGTAGGTCTGGATCCCCGCGTTCGACAACTGCGTCCGCACCACGCCCGCTATCGGCGTCATCGCCCCGACCAGCGCCATCGCTCGCATCTACAGACCCTCTCACTGGACCGACCGCGGGACAATTGCAGCATGACACCTACGGCCGGCGTCAAGAAGCCGGCACCGGGGACGATTCCCGCCAAACCGGGCGTCTACATGTTCCGAGATCAGGCCGGCCGCGTCGTCTACGTCGGCAAGGCGAAGTCGCTGCGCGCCCGCCTCCACAACTACTTCGGCGGGGAGCTGCATCCTCGCACCCGCGCGATGATCGAAGCCGCGTCCGATGTCGAGTGGATCGTCGCGAGCAACGAGGTCGAAGCCCTTCACCTCGAGGTCAGCCTCATCAAGCAGCACCGTCCCCGGTACAACGTGCGCTACCGCGACGACAAGAGCTATCCCTATCTCGCGGTGACGCTCGACGAGGAGTATCCGCGAGCGCGGGTCTTGCGAGGCCAGAAACGCAAGGGCGTCCGCTATTACGGGCCCTTCGCGCACGCCTATGCGATCCGCGACACGCTCGATCTGTTGTTGAGGACGTTCCCGGTCCGAACGTGCTCGCAGGGCGTGTTCGATAGGGCTCGTCGGCGCGGGAAGCCGTGTCTGTTGTTCCACATCGAGCGCTGTTCGGGCCCCTGCGTGAAGACCGTCGATGCGGAGGAGCACCGCAGGATCGTGATGGAGCTGTGTGACTTCCTCGACGGCAACACTCAACCGGTCCTCAAGAGGCTCGAGGCGTCGATGAGCGAGGCGGCGTCTCGCCAGGAATACGAGATGGCCGCGAAATATCGGGACCAGCTCGAGAACGTTCGCAAGGCGATCGAGAAGCAGCAGATGGTCTCTTCTGAGAGAGAGGAGATGGACGTCATCGGCGTGGCAGAGGATCAGCTCGAGGCTGCGCTCCAGATCTTCTTCGTGCGCCGCGGACGAGTCACGGGGCGCAAGGGATTCATCGTCGACAAGGTCGAGGACCTCGACACGCCCGAGTTGCTAGCGCGTTTCCTCGAACGTCACTACATCGAGAACGACGTTCCGCGTGAGGTTCTCGTTCCACTCGAACCCGAGGACCGCGACTTGATCGAGAGGTGGCTCGCCACGAAACGCGGAACCAAGGTCAGGATCCGTATCCCGCAGCGCGGCGAGAAGCGGACGCTCCTCGCAACCGTGACCGAGAACGCGCAAGAGTCGTTCGTGAGGCATCGGCTGAAGCGGTCGACCGACTTCGCCGCTCGGTCGCGTCAACTGAACGAGCTACAGAACTACCTCGGCATGGAGGAGGCGCCGCTTCGCATCGAATGCTTCGACATCTCGAATATCGGTCCGACGGAAGCGGTCGGCTCGATGGTCGTCTTCGAAGACGGGCTGCCGAAGCGGTCGGACTACCGGCGCTTCTCCATCAAGTGGACCGAGGGGCCGAACGACGTCGCGATGATGGGCGAGGTCATCCGCCGTCGCTTCGCCCGTTACCTGGAGGAGCGAACGGACGGCTCGAAGCAGGGCCGCCGGTTCGCCTATCCGCCAAATCTCGTGGTGATCGACGGGGGTAAGGGACAGCTGAACCGGGCGGTCGAAGTCATGGGAGAACTCGGCGTCCACGGCGTCAAGGTCGTCGCCCTCGCTAAGCGGATGGAAGAGATATGGGATCCGGCACGACCCGACGAGCCGGTCCGCATCCCGCGGGGGGCCGAAGCTCTCTATCTCATGCAACAGATCCGCGACGAAGCCCATCGTTTCGCGCTGGCGTACCACCGCCTGAAGCGCGGGAAGCGGATGACGCGTTCGGCTCTCGATGGCATCCCCGGTCTGGGCGCTGTTCGCCGCAAGCAGCTTCTGAAACACTTCGGGTCGGTGAAACAACTACGTGCAGCGTCGCTCGAGGATCT
>JAHWJK010000114.1:4065-5155 GCA_019348445.1 Actinomycetota bacterium
CCTCCGACGCTCATCCGTCGCTTCCTGACTCTCGCCCTCGCACCCGGCAACGACATCGCGCGCGTCGCTCTGGTTATCGACGCGCGCGGAGGGACGTTCTTCGAAGAAGCCGTAAGCGAGCTGGAGAAGGTCCGCCGCGATGTGTCGAACTTCCGGCTCGTCTACCTCGAGGCGGCAGACGACGCTCTCGTTCGTCGCTTCGACGCGAACCGACGCCGGCACCCCCTCGCGACCGACGACCCCGTTGCCGTAGGTATCCAGCGCGAACGTGTACTGATGTCGCGCTTCCGCGACGGCGCCGACCTGATCATCGACACCACCGACATCTCCGTTCGGGACCTACGGTCGAAGATCGCGGCTTACTTCGAGGGGACGGGTCCCGCCGACGTCCTGAAGACGACCGTCATCTCCTTCGGCTACAAGTTCGGACTTCCGCTCGACGCAGACATCGTCCTCGACGTCCGGTTCCTTCCGAACCCGCACTGGGTACCGGAGCTGAGAGACCTGACGGGTCGGCAAGAACCCGTGCAGGACTACGTTCTCGGTCACGACGCGACCGGAGACTTCCTCGACCGCACGCGCGATCTGTTCGCGGTCCTTCTTCCCGGCTACCAGAGCGAAGGCCGTCACTATCTGACGATCGCGATCGGCTGCACGGGCGGGCGGCACCGTTCCGTCGTCCTGGCAGAAGAGATCGCGGCGTTCATCAAGGACAAGGGTTTCGCCGTGAAGGTCATCCACAGAGACGTCGAGCGGGCTCCCGTGACTCCGTGAAAGTCGTCGGGATCGGCGGAGGACACGGACTGGCAGCGACGTTGCGCGCGGCGCGGGGTTACGCCGACGACATCTCCGCCGTCGTCACGGTCGCCGACGACGGTGGTTCGTCCGGCCGGTTGACGCGAGAGCTCGGTATCCCGCCGCCGGGCGATATCCGCAACTGCCTCGTCGCCCTCTCGGACGACGGCGAGCTGTCACGGCTGTTCCAGCATCGCTTCGAGCAAGGCGTGATGACGGGCCATACGTTGGGGAACCTCGTCATCGCCGCGCTTACCGACACCACCGGCGACTTCGCGGCCGCGGTCGCCCGGGC
>JAHWJK010000028.1:0-6445 GCA_019348445.1 Actinomycetota bacterium
GACGAGCACCTTCACGAACATGAGGGGGCGCACGTGCATCGCGGGAGGCTACACGGCAGGCAACCGAGCGCTGCCACGACCATCATCGAGTCGCTATTTGTGGTTCATACGTCTGTCGGCGATGGCCCTCTCGGAGGAAGAGGTTGCGCTTCGTCGAAGCAGCCGCGCTCGCGGGTCGGCTTTAGCGGCTGCGCTTTCTTGTCGACTCGAAACTCCGCGGTTACCGGGATCTTCTGCTCGTAAAGTTGACCCTCCTGTTCGTACGTGACCGACGCGGCTTTGACACGACCCTTTCCCTCTGCAAGGGCGCGGTACCACGTGACCAACAAAGCACCCTCCCCGGTGCCTTGGCGTGCGGAAAGTACGTAACCTTCGGGATCGACGATCTCGGCGAGCGTGCACTCACCTTCTGGATCCGTTCCGGGATGACTCTCTCCCGGCGGAAATACCAGGAATGGTCCTTCGGCGACGACACCACGCACGCGCTCGGCTGGCGCTAAATAGAAGCGCACGATTTCTGCGTTCGGCGACGGGTCGTCCGTTTCCAGAGCGCGGATATTTCGGATCGTCACCGGTGCATCGGAGATGTTCTGCAGATCGGACAGCATCAGGATGACCTCTTGGCCGGGTGGGACTTTTCCGAAGCCCCAGGTAAGACCTGCCGTGTCAGCAAGAGCGTGACCCTTTTTGACCTCACCCGGCCTGAATAGGGCCATCACCGCCGCCGTGACTAGCAATAAGACGACCGAGATGCCGACGGCGATGGTGACGCGACGAGACGGGCATCTCACTAGCGAGCTTGAGCCTCTACGGACGACGGGTTATGAAGCGCACAGCAGCACCGATGACGAGCAATAACGACGGCAGGTACAACAACGCGACCCAGCCGAACACAGCCGGAACAAGTGCCAGGACAAGCAGGACTACGGCCCAACCAAGACCGGCACCATCCGAGCGACTTCCACCGCGGATCGCTAGCCATCCTGCGATGCTCCCGACGACGATCGTCCACATGTTGAGCGCGTTGTAGCCGACGCCACGCATCGGCAGAGAGATCAGAAGTCCGACGCTGACCAGGATCGCTAGGACTCCGCCCGCTGTGGAAGCCAATGTGCTGCCGTGGTTAGTCGTCCTCTCTTCGGTTATCGGGACCGCCATCTCGATACCGTCGCATCCTTCCGTCCGA
Source organism: Actinomycetota bacterium (assembly GCA_019348445.1). GTDB lineage: Bacteria > Actinomycetota > CADDZG01 > CADDZG01 > WHSQ01 > JAHWJK01. Next base: position 1,187 of record JAHWJK010000028.1, read on the forward strand.
CGTGCAGCGACCCTTGGTTCATTCTCGATGACGTTGCTGGTGAGACGATAGCCGCATGAGTCGGAACCATTCTCGCAGGGCGCTTCAGGTGTTTCTGACGATTCTCGGCTCCGTTGCGATCGTCACCGGCGCGACGACCGTAATTCTCGGAGTGGATTCCATAGTGGGGGCCGAGCGCGTTTCGGGCACAGTGGACAGTGAGATGCGTTTCTATGCCGTCTGGTACGTCGGTGCGGGTGTTCTCCTACTTCGGGAGGGTGCGCGAGTGGAGTCGGCGTACAGAGTCATCACGGCCATAGCCGCTCTCTTTTTCCTCGCAGGTTGTTCCCGCGCACTGTCTTGGGCGGTCGTTGGCAGGCCCCACAAGTTGTCTATCGTGCTGATGATGATCGAGTTGGCGCTACCGTTCGTAGTCGTCCCATGGCAGCGCCGAATCGCGCGACCTGACACGGCCGGTTCGAACGAGAGGCGCGTCGCGAGATAGTCGGACACCAGGAGAGCTCGGTTCATCGACAGCGCCCCTACTGCGCTTCCTTGATGAGAAGATGTGCTCGCATGCCCGTTCTCTTGATAGCCCTGTTCGTCGGAATGGTCGCGGTCGCTGTGTGGGGGTGGGCCGTTGCGCCAGATGACCGAAGATTTTCAGTCCGAGTAGGAGCACCGCCTTCACTCGACGGAACACTAGGCAAGCGCACCGGTCTGTTCGTGTGGATATTTCTCGGAGCTGTGGTGCTGGCGGGTTCGTTAATGGCAAGGGCGGACATGGACAGTGAACCAGTCGCGGCCCTTGGGGCCGTGGGCCTGGTCTTCTTGTTGCTGATGGAGATCGCCTCCGTTCGGCGCCTGATGCGGTGAGCAGGAGCAGTCAGGTCGTGCTCGCGGGACGCAAGGTCTCAGCAAGTGCGCGTCCGAGAGCCTGAAGCACGACGCTCGTTTCTTCACACGTCGTCAGATGCTGGACAGATGCAGTGGCGACGACGTTGGCGGCGTACACCGTGATGCTGGAGCAGCCGTGGATGAATGCACCGTCTCCGATGTCGTCAACGGGTTCGGTATTAATCGGATCGCGGCGCATCTCGTCATCAAAGTCCTCGGACGAGATCTTGTCTTCGAGTGAAATCCCTACCGATGTCCAAGGCTGGGTCGTGTCGTAAGAGCAGATACGAGTCCCGGGATCGTGGCTCTCTACCTCGCGCTCGCGTTCGACATCGGTGCTGATGGCGGCCTCAACTTGTTCAGGCGTCAGGAGCTCACATGGTTTCGCAGGATCGAGCCGAGACTCTGCCTGGCGCGCTGGCTCCTCTGGCGCCTCACCGGTGCAACCGGCTAACAGGAGGACGGCACCGATGGGGGCAAGCTTTCTCACAGATTGTGTTGTACCTCGTTCGGGCATCATTGGTTCCGCACATCGGCTGCGTCTTGTGGCGGAGGCGACTCCGGCCGAGACATCAACTCATATTCAGGGTGACACGTCAGGCGTCGCGGCAGGTCTGTCGTGCCGCCGAGGGTTCGGCCCCCTCTGCCACCTCAACTTGGTAGCACGCGTCGCGGGCATGTTCTCTACGAGCTTCCTCCCGCGCTCTCAGCACCGGAACTGATCCCGCGACAAGCAGCGCCGCGACGACGAACCCAACACCAAGCGCGGCGCGGCGCCGTCGTCCGTAGCGCCTCCATTCAGCGGGCGCCGCGAGAGCTAGCAGCCCGATTCCCCAAAAGGCACCGAACGCTGCGGCAATGAATCGCCCGAGGTTCCACCGCGGCGGCCGCGTAGCTCCAATCAAGACGTGGACATCCCCGCCGCCTGTTTCGTATGTCAGTTTGGGCTCGAACCACTGCGATTCCCATGCGGTCACCCAAGCAACTGCGAATAGCACGAACAAGAAAACGAACGTCGCGAGTTCTCCAGAGCCAGCGAGCAGTTCGCGGCGCAGGCTCCTCGCCTGCAGGGCGAGAACGAGAGGGAACGCTCCGAGCAGCAATAAGACTGCCGCGGCAAAGCTGTTGGGCAGAAAACCAATAGAGACCAGGACCGTCACCTCGACTGCGACCGCGGCGACGAAGAGAATCCACCCTGTCGCTCCCAATGCTGCCGCTGGGACTCGGTTCATCGCCTCCTTCTTATCCCGCTATCTGTGCGCCTTCAGCGTAGGTTGGCCCCCCGCCTAAGTGCTCGTCCGCTGGGACCTCCAGCACTCATCGCGCAGAGGTTCTTCTTAGCGAAACGTTAGGGCGGCCGCGCTGGCGCGCCGTCAGCGCGGCGGCAGGTTGCGAACGGCGCGCGACGCCGCGCCTGCTGCCATCGCGGAACTGCTGAGGCCAGCCCCAAGGATGAGCGCGCCCGCCACTCCGATCCAGCCGGCCACCGGCGCAGCGAGTGCTAGTCCGACAGGTTGCAGCGTCAAGGACACCAACCAGTCGGTCGAGTTAACGCGCGCCAACAAGCGACGGGGGACGAGCTTCTGTAGCAAGGTGTCCCAGATGACTTCCCCGATTTGACCGCCGAAACCCGCGACTCCCAAGATCACCGCGGCCACCAGAGCGTTAGGTGCGAACGCCAGCACGCCTAACGCCACTGCCGACATTCCCCATCCAACATAGGCAGGCACGGCGGAGGAGAGTCGGATACGGATCGATCCAGTGAAGATCGCGCCGAGTAAACCACCCACCCCGAAACCGGCCCAGACGAATCCCAGAACAGCAGCGTTTCCGTGCAGGTGATCGCGGACGAAGAGCGGGATGAGGACCGCAAGTGGCCCGAACGACGCGAAGTTGCCGACCATGCCAACTGCTATCAACGAGATCCAGATCCAGGGGGTGCGGAGGACGTATCCGATCCCTTCTTTGACATCAGATAACAGTGTGGTCGACGGCTCCTCGTCGAGTATGCCCCGCGGGCGGACAGATATCAGCGCAAGGATGCTGGCGAGAAACGTCGCCGCGTCGACCGCGAATGCCGCGGCTGTACCAACCGCTGCGACCAACACCCCTCCAATGGCCGGCCCGACCAATTCGTACGCGAACAGGTCGCTCGAGCTGCGCAGCGAATTTGCTGATTGGAAGTGCTCCTCTGTTACCAACTCCGGGACGAGAGCGCTCGACGACGCGAGGAATACGCCGCTGCCGATCCCCGTGGCTCCCGCCACTGTTGCGAGATGCCAGACCTCCAGGTGCCGTCCTGCAACGACATAAGCAAGGGCGGCGATCGCGACCAACTGGAGAGTGTCGGCTCCGAGCATCAGGAGACGCTTCTGGTATCTGTCAGCCAACGCACCCGCGACCAGCAGTGTCGCAACACGCATGACGCTCCGTACGACGAGGACGATCCCCAGCGCCGCGGTCGGCGACGGTAGCTGAAGCGCTTGCCACGCGAGGGCGACGGTGAAGATGCCGTCACCGATTAGCGACACGGTTTGGCCAGCCCAGAGCTTCGCGAAGTCGCGCTGCGATAGCGCACTCAGGAACGGAAAACGCATCAGTGGGGACCTTACGGCGCACTCCCGTTCAGCACGCTCGTGCAATCGAAGAGCGAACAGGAAGCGCCTCAGCCGTCAGCCAATACGTCTCCTGCGAACTGGCGCATGAACTGATGCTGTTAGTCCAGCATCCCCTCGAAGTTCCGCCATCGCGACACGTCGACGCCCCACTCGTCCCGCAGCCACCGAACCTGCGGCAGGTAGTGCTTGATCAACGCCTCCCGCGTGCCCTCCGGCCACTGCCACTTGATCTTTCCCTCGGTAGGCCGCTTGACCAACCGCTCCGCATCCACGAGTGGGTGTGGCTCCAATCCCAGCGCGCGCCAGAAGAACGCACATGCCTTCTCGACGTCCTCTTTGGCCTCCTCGTAGACGTAGATGAAGAAGCGGTCGCGCGGGAACGCGGCCGTCCAACCCTCGAGGGACGACGCGTACTGACCGAACTGGTGAGCTCGAAGAAGCCACGGTTCGTGGAAATCGGTCGGGATCCTCTTCAAGCTCTTGGCGAATCGCATGCCGGACGCGAGGCGCTCCACGGGGTCTCGCAGGAGCACGAAGATCGGCGCGTCCTCTTTCGCGACGCGTGCCGCGATGTGCGGAACGATCATCGACGGCATGTAATGGGGCGACCAGTCGCCGCGCAGGATCCCGTCATCCGGGAACAGATCGAGGTACCCCTGCTCCGTTAGTTCGCCCTCGGGTATCAGGTGCAGGTAAGCCTGTTCCTTCTTACCGTTGGTCCCGAAGTCCACTTTCGGGTGCTGGGTGAGAAGGCGACTCACCCAATCCGTCCCCGAACGTTGCGCTCCTATCCCGATCCAGGAAGGTCCGGGTTCGCCGCGTGAGCGACGCGCGCCCATCCGTAACCAAGAAGGCCGTGGCATGGGCGGAGTATAGGAACGTGGGTTGCGACACATCTCATCCCGCGCGAACGCTCGGGTAGCGTGACGCGCGTGTCGGAGAGGTCGCGGGGCGATTCGAACCAAAGACGAGCGGGCGACGTTGGTGCTGCCGCGCTCTTACGACGTCGGCGGACGGTGCGCACGATTGCCGTCATTGCCTTTCTCGCTGTCCTGGCCGGTTTGGTGGCGTACTCCGCGGCCGGCACAGGTGGACGCAAGGAGCCGGGGGGCAGCCGAGCCGCCGCAGAGGCACCGTGCCCGGAGGTAGACGCGCCGGAAGTGTCGCCCCCGACCTACGACCAACCACCCGCTCTCGAGCTCCAAGAGGGCGATTACTCCGCGATCATCCGGACGTCGTGCGGAGAGATCGAAGTCGATCTCCTCGAGGACGCCGCGCCGCGTACCGTCGCGAACTTCGTGTTCCTCGCCGAAGAAGGTTTCTACGACGGACTCACGTGGCTGCGTATCGAGCGCGACTTCGTCATCCAGACCGGAGACCCCGACGGGATCATCGGTAACGACATCGACGGCCCCGGCTACACGATCGACGAGGAACGGCCTCCATCGGCTCGTAAGTACGTCTACGGCGTCGTGGCGATGGCGAACGATGGCCCCGGAACGAGCGGCAGCCAGTTCTTCATCGTCGTCCACGATCCGGTTGAGAAGCGAGAGCCTGCCGGACTCGAGCCCGAGTACTCGATCTTCGGACGCGTATCGGAAGAGTCCTACGAGACGCTCGACAAGATCGCGCGGATGCCGGTGATGGGCGGCGACGACGTGCATACCGCGGTGCAGCCGCGGTCCCCGGTCGTCATCGAATCCGTCGAGATCACGACGACGTAGGCGGTAACCACGAGACGTTCAACGTCGTGTCTCTCGTCAGC
>JAHWJK010000028.1:6545-10314 GCA_019348445.1 Actinomycetota bacterium
TAGGCGGTAACCACGAGACGTTCAACGTCGTGTCTCTCGTCAGCTCTCTGTTCCAGACGAGGACATCGCCCTCACGCGTCCACCCTTTCGCCCGTACGTCTCTCGCCCCGTCCGGAAGCGACAGCGTGATCGTCAGTTCCTCAGGGTGGACCTTCGGCTGTCTTTGCACGATGAGCCGATAGACGTCGCGCTTACCCCGCCGCTGCACCACCGCGGGGACGCGGTAATCGAAGCGAACCGCTCCCTCCTCTCCCGGCGTCAGGTTCAACGTCGCAGACCAGACCTTCTTTCCTAGTTCGAGATGCTCTGCAGGGCGGCCGCCGACCCACATGGCGGGTTCCGGACTGTCGAGCCGTTCGCCTTCCACTTCCCACGACAACAGCTCCGCGGTCTCGGGCACGTAAAGGTTCATCATCGGTCGGTGCAACGGCCCGACGTCACCCATCACCCAGTTTGGTTGCGGACCAAAGACACCGTTTCTCACCCTCATCTCCGTCGAGACGCGCGCTGCCCGCCCTTGGATGTCGACATCGACCGTGTTCGTGTGCGCGTCGAAGTAATCGAGCTTGTTCCCGCCGACGTTCTGTTCGACGACGAAGACGTAGTCCGAGTCCTTCGCGCGCTTGATGCCACCATCCCAATCCATCTCTTCGATGTAGGCCTGCGCGGCGGGGTCGTTCATCCAGATCTGGACGTTCTTCTCCGACAGCGCGTCGCCCATCCCGGTCGCGAACTCTTCGAGGCGCGGCGACCCCAGCGCCTTTCTGAAGAACCCGTCGACGATCTGAGCGAGAACACTGCGCCGTTCGCCTTGCGACGGGTACTTCCCGTACGCGGTGTAGAGCACGAAGTCGACCACGTTCCTCGCGCTGATCTTGTCTTCGGATCGAGCAGTCGTGAAGGTGCGAACACCAGCCATCATCTTCTCGACGGCGCGTGGATCGACGACGATGAAGCCGTCGAAGGTCGGGACCTGGAGGTCGTCGTTCTCACGCGCCGACGTGTACGCGTACTCGATCATCAGACCAGCGGACAGCGGCCAATCCGGGGACCAGTTCGCGTTGCCGAATCGCTGCGCGTCCTCGATCTGCCGCACCATCCACGCGTCGTCCGGTAGCGGGATGTCGTAGGTACGACGATCTTGGTCGATGTTGTAGACGGTCCCGGCGGTTCGTCCTCCCTCGATATCGACGAGGTCGAATCGACCACCGTCGAACTTCAGAACCTTGAACTGCAAGATCGCACCGCCGGTTCCACGCTGCTCGGAAGGATTCTGGAAGCCGATCAGGTAGTTGCGCTCTCCGTCGGCGCCGAGGATCGCAGGAAGGATCGAAAAACCGCGCTGGGTCGTCTCGATCTGCTCCACGCCCGCTCGGGCATCCGCGATAGCGCGCGTCACGCGCGGTCGCGCACGGCGCGGCAGATTCTGAAGGTCGATCATCTCCAGCTCGGCCACGACCGACTCGGCCGCGACGCGGACCTCCGCTACGGTTTCGATCGCGCTCTCCAGCCGCGACAGGTCGATCGTCGCGCCGCCGTCTGGATCGTCGGGATCGCGCGTGATGAGACCGCCCCCGAGCGCGTCCTCCACTACCGAGAGTGCACCCAGTGCCGCCTCTGCGGACAGTTCCATCGCAGATACGACGTGGTCGAGCTCCCCGAGCGCGTCTCGGATCTGGGGGACCGCCGCGGCCACTTCCAGCAACGGGCTCGGATCGGCCAGCTCGGCTCGGGCGCGGTCGGCCGAAGCAGTAGCTGCCAGCGTGAGATCCAGCGCCTTTCCGATGCTTCCGCTGGACAGCTTGTCCTGCGCGGCCGAGAGCTGACGCCCGCCGTCGAGGAGACCCCGGGCGAGCCGGTATGGCGAGGCGAGCAACGAGATCCACAACAACGTTGCGCCAAGGCCGACGAGGATGACGCCGACAGTGAGCACGGCCGGCGAGCGCTTTTCGGTGTCCACAACGCGGATACGTTAGACGCCGTTCCGATCTAGATGATCCCGATGGAGATGACATGGACAACCGTCTGATCCTGCTCGTAGGACCAGGTTCGGCGGGCACCAGTTTCTTGGCTGCGGTGCTCGACGCGCTCGGTTGCCCCGTGCCGCAGCCGGAAACGCGCCCGCCCGGTTCGCCGAGAGGCTTCGGCGACCCACAATGGGTCACGGGATTCCACTCGAGGCTGCTCCGCAAAGCCGGCGTTCAGGACGTCGACGCGCGCCCGTCCGCATGGGCTATCACTGCCGCCGCTGCTCGCGAACCTGGAGTCGGGCCGAAGCTCGAGAGATGGCTCCAGGATCAGTTCGCCACCGGCGATCACCTCGTCGTCAAGGACCCGAGGTTGGCCTGGTTCATCCCGGCATGGCGTCGGGCGGGGGAAACACTCGGAGCGCCGTGTTTCGCAACCGTCGTTCGCCACCCTCTCGAAGTGATCGCCAGCAGAGAAGCGGGCTACGGAGACGAGTGGCATCCGAACGCGCGCGTAGCCGGGTGGCTCAACGTCACGCTGTATACCGAACGCGCGCTGCGCGGCACTTCCCGTGCGATCGCGCGCTACGAAGACCTGACCGCAGACGCGCTGCAGACGGTTGCGAACCTCGGCCGGGAATTGAACCTGGATGTGGTCGATCGCGCGTCTCCGCCGGAGATGCGCGCGGCGATCAGCCTGGTCGATCCGGCGCAGAGTCAGAGAGCCGCAACGTGGAGCTCGCTAGAGGCAGATCCGCGCCTTTCCGAGCTGGCCGAAGACGTGCACGCGGTCCTGCACGAGGCGGCGGGAGGAACCGGACTCGATGACGACAAGGTGACGACGAACCTGGATCAGCTCCGGCAGCAGTATCTCGACCTCTATGCATTCTGCGAATCAACCGCGCAGTTCTCGATCGCGGCAGGCCCGCGCGGCAACGAAGCGCTCGGCACGCCGACCTACGATCCCGACAAGGCCGACCCCAAGGTCATCACCGCCGCTCGCAAGGTGATCCGTCGCACGGCACGTACGAAGAACAAGGCGGTTCGCCGGATACGACAAGGACGCTCGGCATGATGACGCGTCAGGATTTCGTCAACCTCGAACAGATAACCGATTTCGAAGTCCGGTGGAGCGAGCCGACGGATGGGATGTTGGGCGCGGTGCTGCGCGTCAAGGACGAAGCGCAGTCGCTGCCGTGGGTGCTTCCCGGGATCTTGCGCGTCGCCGACCACGTCATCCTCGTCGACAACGGATCGACCGACGGCACGCCCGAGATCGGACGCCGTGTTGCCGAAGAGCAAGGCGCGACCGAGCGTTTCCAACTGCTCGAGTATCCGTTCCAGGTATCTCGCTGCGGCCCGGAGCATCTCGCGACGCCGCCGACCTCCGTCCACAGCCTGACGTACTTCTACAACTGGGCGTTCTCGCACGCAGCTACTAACTACTGGTGGAAGTGGGACGGCGACATGGTGCTCACCGAGGACGGGGAACGCACTTTCGAAGAACTGAAGTGGCAGCTGGAGACGGTCGACGCGATCATCACCGTGCCCCGCTACCCGGTTTACATCGAGTCGGAAGACGTCGCCTATCTCGACACCGAGATGGTGAACAGAGAGCCATGGGCGTGGCCGAATCGGAGGGAATCTTTCTTCGTGAAGAGCTTCGAGTGGGAACTGCCGGTATGGCCGCGCGATCTCCGCCTCCTCCGGATGCCGGAGTGGACGTGCTTCGAGCTCAAATGGATCGGGTCGGATGAGTTCCAACACTGGTCGCAGACCGATTTCACGGGCGTCCGACGCAC
>JAHWJK010000028.1:10414-15417 GCA_019348445.1 Actinomycetota bacterium
TTCGAAGAAGACCTTCGTGAATTCGATTACGACCAGCCAGCGGCAGAAGCCCTCCACGCGTCGTGTCCGCCGACGTGGATAGACGCGGTCGACGCGAACATCCCGGCCCTGAAGGCGCTCCGTCAGCGGAACGAACGGGTGGGCGACTTCCAGAAGCTATTCGTGCGTAACCGCAAGGAACTGAACGACGCGATCGCCCGGGAACGCCGGCGCAGCAGAGGACTCGAGCATCGACTCCGCGACCTCCAGCACCGCCTCAGCGACACCAAGAGAGAGCTCGCCGCCATCAGGAACAGCGCAAGCTGGCGCTACACTGCGCACTTCCGTCGGTTGGCTGGATTCGGGCGCAAGACGATCAAGCGCCTCCGCTAGTTAACGCCGACGGCGCTCCCTCTCAGGACGACGACGTCGGAGGACCACAGGATCTAATGGACGATCGGCTCATCCTTGTTGCGGGCTCGGGCCGGAGTGGAACGAGCCTGTTCTCGGGGATCCTCAAAGCGCTCGGCTGTCACGTACCGCAGCCCGAAGTGGAAGCGGACAACACGAATCCGCGCGGCTTCGGCGAGCCTCAGTGGGTCGTCGACTTCCACACTCGACTGCTGGCGCGGGCGAAGGTCCAGACCGCCGACGCGCGTCCCGTCGCGTGGTCCGCGACGGCCACGGCGAGCTTGGATCGTGGCGTCGAGAAGGAATTGCAGACGTGGCTCGCTCGCGAGTTCGACCTCAGCGATTACGTCGTGATCAAGGACCCGCGCATCCTCTGGTTCCTCCCCCTGTGGACGACGGTTGGGAACCACCTCGACGTCGGTGTCCGATACGCGACGGTGCTACGACATCCCAGTGAAGTCATCAAGAGCAAGATCGCCTACTACGGCGATCAGCTCAATCCGTCGAACCGTACCGCCGGCTGGATCAACACGATGCTCTACACCGAGCGAGCAACGCGGAGTGGCATCCGCACTTTCCTCAAGTACGAGGACCTGCTGAACGATTGGACGGTAGAGATTGCGAAAGTCGGATCTGCTCTCGACCTCCCCATGCTCGATCAGGTCCCTGCAAGTCACATACGCGAGGCCAGCCAACTCGTCGACCCGTCGCTGAGACGATCGCAGACGGATTGGGAGACGCTGGGCGTCCATGAACCCGTCGCACAATTTGCTGAAGAGACGTGGAAGGTGTTGGACCGGCTCGCGACGACAGAGGACGTCTACGACCCGTCGCTGCAGCAGGAATTGGACGCGCTCCGCGACCGCTACGTCGACTTCTACGACCTCATCGAAGCAACGGCTTACTCCTCGATCTTGGCGGCGCGACGGGAAGAGCGCGACCTGATCAAAGGTGCGGCACAGGCGCGGTCGTTCGCGGGCCGCATGAAGCGGAAGGCGCGCCGCACGTTGGGCAAGATCAAGCGCCGGATCCTGTCCCGGTAGTGCAGCGATCGTGACGATGATGCGTACCGACATCCCGAACCGCGAGGGTGAAGAAGCCTTCAACGTTCACTGGACCGATCCGGGACCCGATGCCGCCGGAGTGACATCGGTTCTTCGAGTCAAGAACGAAGCTCGGTCGCTGCCGTGGGTCCTACCGGGATTGCTGCGCGTGACCGACCACGTGATCCTCGTAGACAACGCCTCCGATGACGGTACGCCCGACGTCGCAAGCCGCATCGCGCAGGAGAACGATGCGTCGGAGAAGCTCACCGTGTTCGACTATCCGTTCTCGATCGCGCGTTGTGGCGCCGAACACCTCGCGGCCCCGGGTGACTCGGTCCATAGCCTCACGCACTTCTACAACTGGTCGTTCTCGCACGTGAAGACCACCTACTGCATGAAGTGGGACGGAGACATGGTCCTCACGGAGGATGGCGAGACCTACATCGAGCACTTGCGCTGGCAGCTCGAAGCGGCAGACGTAGTCGTCCAGATCCCGCGTTACGCGGTCTACATCGAATCCGATGATGTGGCGTACCTCGACGCGGGAGCAGCGCATCTGGAAGCGTGGCTGTGGCCGAACAAACCCGCCTACTACTTCGGCAAAGCGTTCGACTGGGAGATCCTCGTCCGGCCACCGTCTACGCGTGTCATGCGTCTACCTCCGTGGACCGTGTTCGAATTGAAGTGGCTCGACACCGACGAGTTCACCAACTGGACCGATACGGATTTCAAGCAAACGGAACGGTTGGGTCGTAAGACCCGCGAGTGGGCGGTTTTCAACGCGATCCGGGGCGGAGACATGCCGCCGGGCGTTCATCGCATCGAGTCCGCCGGGGATCGACATGTGATCGAACTCCTGAGGGGATCCGAGTTCGCACGCTACGTCGACAAAGAGCCGCTCGCGGCGCTGGCCGGCAAGGTCCAGCGTGCGCTCTTCGAACGCGCTCGATAGACCGCACTACAAGGAGGCGTATTGATCGAAGGACCGGCTTGGCTCGGTATCGGGGCCCAGCGTTGTGGGACCACCTGGTTCACCGCTCTGCTGTCGCAACATCCGAAGATGGACGTAGCAGGAGGCATCAAGGAGCACCACTGGCTCTACCGCTACGGACTAACGCAGGAGTGGGACGCTGCCGCGCGCCAGGAATACCGAGACGCGTTCAGCAGCGATGACACGATGCTCGGCGAGTTCACGCCTTACTACATGCGCGCGTCGTGGATCATCGACATCGTCGCCGACGTCCTGCCGGCCGACGCACCGATCCTCGTGCTGGTTCGCGACCCGATCGATCGCTTCGCATCCGCGCTGCGGCTGGCGATGTTCGTTACAGGACGCCGCTACAAGATGGCGCTGGCACAACGCAAGCAGGCGCAGGGCAAACAGGGTTCGGGTAAACGCAAGGGCCGATTGCGCGGCCTCGCCCAAGCGGCCACGAGTGCAAGCCGCGTGGTGGTGGAGGGTCCGCCGAGGCCCCCACGTGAAGCGGTCATCAACAAGACGTGGCTGCGCTACATCGGCTCCGACGTGTCGTGGGGAGGCATGTACGGCGCGCAGCTAGACATGTGGACGAACGTGTTGCCGAAGGAACGGTTCATGGTCATCCAGTACGAGAAGCTGCGACAGGACCCACAGCAGTACGCCGACCTCGTATGGACGCGACTCGGACTCGACCCGGTTCGACTCGAGAACCCGCCGCGCGATTCGTCCAAGAAGAGACAACGCTGGGTTCCCGACGACTATCCGGAGGTAGTGCGCGCGCTACAACAGATATATCGGCCGGACGCGGAGCGCTTGGCGAGCCAATTCGACATCGATTTGGCGCTCTGGAAACGTACGATGTCCTGATGGCGACGATGGAAGCTCCCCCGCTCGCAAGGCTCGGCGTACGGCCGCGCCCGCGTGACTACATCCGGTCGTTGTGGGATCGACGCCAGTTCGCGTTGGCAATCCCGAGCGCTGAGCTTCAGGCGCAGCATCGCAACACTGCTCTCGGCGGCGTGTGGCACCTGATCGATCCGCTCATCTCGGTCGGGATCTGGTGGCTGTTGTTCTCGGTCATCCTCAACGTCACACGTGGCGTCGACAACGTCGTCGGGTTCTTGGCGGTGGGTGTCTTCGCGTTCCACTTCACGATGAGGTCCGTGAAGGCAGGCACTCGATCCATCACCTCGAACGAGGGCCTGCTGCGCGCGATCTCGTTCCCCAGAGCGATCCTTCCGTTGTCGGTTGTCATCGCCGAGGTGATGACCCTGGGCTATGCGCTGGCTGCGATGTTCGGCGTCGTCCTCCTGACCGGCGAGACACCCGCATGGACGTGGCTGCTCATCGTTCCGATGTTCGCCATCCAGTTCCTCTTCAACACCGGCCTCGCGTTGTTCTTCGCTCGCCTTGCAGACCATTTCCGCGACCTCACGCAGATCGTCCCGTATGGTCTTCGCGTGTGGGGCATGCTCTCCGGAGTTTTCATGCCGATCACGAGACGGCTCGAGGGTTACCCCGAACTTCTGACGATCACGGAGTACAACCCCGCCTATCTCTTCATGGAGCTCCCCCGGCGCGCGATCCTGGACAACGCCGGTCCCACCACGCGCCAGTGGATCACGGTGCTGGTTTGGAGCGTCGTCATGCTCATCGTCGGCTTCTTCTTCTTTCTGCGTCGCGAGAACGAGTACGGACGTGGCTGATACCACCTACGTCGCGCCGGCTAGAGCTACCAGCGGCATCACCGAAGGCATGGAGATGGTGCGGGCAGATCACATCCACGTCCGTTATCGCCTCTACGTAGACGTCAAACAAACGCTGCGCGGCCTGGTCGCGTCGGCAGGTCGCAGACGGCGGTTCCGCGAGATACACGCCATCAACGATGTCTCCTTCACCGCCTATGCCGGCGAAGCGATCGGCGTGATCGGTGCGAACGGGTCCGGCAAGACGACGCTCATGCGCGCCATCGCCGGACTCCTTCCGGTGAACGAGGGCGCCGTTTACGCGAGGGCCACGCCCATGCTTCTCGGTGTCGGTGCCGTCCTGAACAAGAACCTGTCCGGTCGCCGCAACATCATCCTCGGCGGCCTGGCGCTTGGTTTGACGAAGCAGCAGATCCTCGAACGGGAGCAGGAGATCATCGAGTTCGCGGGTATCGGTGAAGCGATCGACTGGCCGATGAAAACGTATTCGTCGGGCATGTCCGCACGTCTGCAGTTCGCGGTATCCGCGGCAGTCAGGCCCGAGATCCTCATCATCGACGAGGCGCTGTCGGTCGGCGACCGCGACTTCAAAAAGAAGTCGGCGCGACGGATCGAAGAGCTACGGCAGACGGCGGGAACGGTCTTCCTGGTCAGTCACTCGATGCGACAGGTCCGTCAGTCGTGCACCCGAGCGTTGTGGCTCGACAAGGGCAAGCTGATGGCAGACGGTCCTGTGGACGAGGTCATCGAGGCGTACAGCGACAACCATCCACGCCGAGAGCAGCGCCTGCAACGTACTAAGGGAAAGGCCAAGCGCGCGCTCAAGAAGCTCGCCGAGCTAGACGAGGCTGAAGCCGCGGCTATCTCCGCCGACATCGTCGG
>JAHWJK010000115.1 GCA_019348445.1 Actinomycetota bacterium
TCGTTCTCCGAGGTGATGGGCCCCCGCGTGTGGGGCAAAGGTCTCAAGAGCATCGTCCGTCACGGACAGGGGGTACCGAAAGAAGATCCCTATCAACTCGGCGGGGTCGCAGTCATCAAAGACGGCGTGGTGACATTCGTGCATCGCTCGTCGACGTCGGCCGACAACCTGCCGGTCGAAGAGCTCCTCACCGAGATCTGATGCGCTATCTACCGATGCTTGCGGCGACGGCTGGGCTACTCATCCTCGTGATCTTCATGGCGGGACCCGGCGAGCGCCGGACAGAGGTTGCCCGCAACATGGCGATCACGCTCGGGGTCCTCGTCGTCCTGGTGTTCTTGTTCGGCTTGGTCGCGCGTCAGTGGGTCAGGCCTTAGCCGTAGAGCACTGTCTCCGCCACCCGCCGCGCCCGGCGCGTCACGCGCAGATAGCTTTCCTCCACTTCTTGCCGCGGTTGCTCGGTGAACCCAAGAGCGATGCCGAGTGCCTCCAGATCCTCCGGCTTCGTCGGAAGGACATCCACAGGACGGCCCGCGAGAAAGAACAACCTGTTCCGCGCTCGAGCTACGAAGCGATAGGCATCGGCGAGATGCGAAGCATCGCGCTCGCCTATAACGCCGGCTACCGTCGCGGCGCGGAGCGCGTCCAACGTATTCGCTACCTGCAGCTCTGGATGACTGTGACCATGACGCAGTTGTAAGAGCTGCGTCGAGAACTCGATATCGGACGCGCCTCCCGGACCGAGCTTGAGATGTCGTCTGGGATCTACGCCCCGCGGGATGCGTTCCTTTTCCATCCGCACCTTGAGGTGTCGGATCTCGCCGACGGCCGCGGGTGTCAGCTCCTTCGGGAACGCTAGAGGCGCGGTCATCTCGACGAAGACGGCACCGATGCGTTCGTCTCCCGCCGTCACCCGTGCTTTCACCAGTGCCTGGTGCTCCCACGGCGACGACCACCGCTCGTAGTACTCCGCGAAAGATTGCAGGCTCCGCGCAAGCGGCCCGGACTTTCCTTCGGGTCTCAATCCGGCGTCGATACGGAAGGCCTGTCCCTCCGGCGTCACTTCGCCGATCGCCTTCATCAATCGCTCCGCGACGCGTTCCGCTTCCGCAGGATCCATGTCGTGCACGAACATCACGTCTATATCCGACGAGTAGTTGAGCTCCCGGCCCCCGAGCTTGCCCATCCCGACCACCGTGAATGGGATCGCCCCTTCTTGTTCGAGAGCTGCGACCAAACATGCGTCGGCGAGGTCGCTCAACGCCGCTCCCACGGCTTCGACGTCGGCTTCCCCGGATAGGTCGCCGAGCGTCACCCTCAACATCTCTTTGCGTTTGAAGCGGCGAAGCCCGTCCAGGCGCCGGTCCCGGTCTCTCCATCCGAGCGATGCGATGGCTTCGCGCACGAGGCGGTCGCGATCCTTCATCGGTCCCGGCCCTCGCGGATCCGCGATCGTCGTCAGCTCCTCCGGCACGTGCGCGAGCACGTCCGATAGGAGCCGGCCGCTGCCGAGAACGCGCGCGAGGAATTCGAGACCGGGCGGGTTGTCCCGGAACGCGGCGAGCGTGTCGAGCCGCGACTCCACCTTCTCGCCGAGCGTCAAGAAACCAAACAGACCTTCGTCCGGCAGGGGCGTCGACGCGAGGTGTCGCAACAACGCCGGCGACAGCACCCGGAAGAGCTTGGTCAACCTCGATGTCCCAGAGACCAACCCGTGCAGCGTCCGCGCCGAGCGGTCGACATCCCGGAACCCCAGAACCATCAATCGCTCCTTGAGCGCTTCTTCCGACAAGCCGCCGGCCGTCCCATCGGACAGGGACTCGATCATCGGTCGGTAGAAGAGCCGCTCGAAGCGCCCGCGGACATCGCGCAACACCGCGTCGTGTCGTTCTTCGAAACGAGTCAACGCGCTGGCGGACGGAGAGTCCTTGAACCCCATCGTGTACGCGATCCGCGTACGCGCCTCCGGATCCGAAGGAAGGTGATGCACTTGGCGCTCTTGCCAGAGTTGCAGACGATGCTCGACGTTTCGCAGCCAGCGATACGCGACCGCAAGTCCGGCCCCGTCATCGTCCGCGACGTAACCGCCGTCCACCAGTGCTGCAAGCGCTTCGAGAGTGTTCCCGCTCCGAACCGCCGGGTCGGCACCGCCGTGAACCAGCTGCAGGAGTTGGATCGAGAACTCGATGTCGCGGATGCCGCCCGAACCAAGCTTGACGTCGTCGTCGGCGGCTCGGCGCCGCGCGCTCCGCTGCGCGTGTGTCTCGACCCGCTCCTTCATCTTCCGGATCTCAGTGACGTCGTCTGCGCTCATCTCCTCGACGAAAACGAAGGGGCGCGTCTGTTCGAAGAACGCAGCTCCTACGTTGGACGCCCCGGCCACAGGCCGCGCTTTGATCAGCGCTTGGAACTCCCACGTCTGTGCCCACCTCCGGTAGTACTCGATGGTTGCGTCGAGCGAACGGACGAGCGCGCCACTGCGGCCTTCGGGACGGAGATTCAGATCGATCCGGTACGCCTGACCTTCCGGCGACATCGCGCCGAGCTCGCGCAGTAGCACTTCTGCAGACTTCGTTGCGGCGCCCACGTCCCCGTCGCTTACGAAGACAACGTCGATATCCGACGCGTAGTTGAGCTCGCGGCCGCCGAGCTTGCCCATCCCGATCACCGCGAGTGAATCTGCCGCGCCCGTGGCGTCCAGGACCGCCTGCAGCGATGCCGACGCGAGGTCGGCCAGAGCACGTCCAACCTCGGCAACGTCGAGCTCTCCCGCGAGATCGCGAGCTGCTATCTCCAGGAGGCGCCGCCGCCTCTCGAGGCGTACGCCTGCGGTACCGGCTCCCGCAGCGGCCGAGATCAACGCCCGGTACCCCGCGTCATCGGGGAGAGGATCGTCCCGTTCGAGCAGCGCCGCCGCCGCCTCGTCGCGCTCGAGGAACTCGCTCAGGCTCCGGCTCCCCCGAGCGAGGGCCGCGACTCTCAGCGAAGCAAGCTCCGACGGCTCAACCACGGGCTTCACGAGCGTTCCTTTGTGGGCCGGCCACAACAAGCTCACAAACTTTTCCCACTCTTCCGGGTGGAGCTAGGGGGCGACCGTGGTTACCCTGCCCTCTGTTCGAGCGCCCCGAGCGCTCTGCGGCGGAGATCGAGAACCCGCCGCTCCGTGCCGCCCATAGCGGCTCCCGCCCACCCGCGGGTCGCGGATGGTCACCTCCGGTGACCTCCCGAGGGTGAGCGGCCCACCAAGGAGGTGCTTCATGTCCCGCGTATCTCGTATCGCCGCGGCCTGCGTCTGTGCCGCAACGATGGCAACGGCTGCTCCTGCGTTCGCGGTCCCGGCAGAACCGATCGTCGACGCCAAGAGCGCCACGAAGGCGAAGCAGGCTCGGAAGGCCACTGCTGTCCCGGCCCCGACGGCCGCGGCGAAGATCAAGCGCACGGCGTTGTCCGTCGTGGGCGCGCCTTACTCGTACGGCGGCACGTCGCCGGCGGGGTTCGATTGCTCCGGCTTCACGAGCTGGGTCTATTCGCATGTCGGAATCACTCTGCCGCATTCGTCGTCGGCCCAGTACTCGCTGGCGGGAAGCGACGGCTTCACCCGGATCGACGACATCGAGGACCTGCAGATCGGTGACCTCGTCTTCCATGCAACCGGCGGCTCGGGAATCGGGCATGTCGGCATCTACATCGGCGACGGAAGCTTCGTCTCGGCGACATCGTCGGAGGGGATCCAGGTGCGGTCTCTGTTTGATTCCTACTGGGGTCCGCTGTGGGTCGGGGCGGTACGAGTCTCGGCCTAGAGGAGAGGCAAGTAGCGCTCGACCTCGTACGGACTGACGTAGCCCTTGTACTGATCCCATTCGGCGCGCTTGTTGCGTAACAGGTACTCGAAGACCTGCTCACCCAGCGCGTCGGCAACGAGATCGGACTCCTCCATCTCTCTAAGCGCCTCGAAGAGGTCGTCCGGGAGATGGTGGATGCCGTGCGCTTTCCGTTCGGCCTCGGACATCCCGTAGATGTTGTCGGTGGCTTCCGGCGGTAGTTCGTAGGCCTCGTCGATCCCTTTGAGACCCGCGGCGAGGATCACGGAAAACGCCAGGTACGGATTGCACGCGGGATCGGGCGAACGGAACTCGATGCGCGTCGACTGATCCTTGCGCGGCTTGTACATCGGGACGCGCACGAGCGCCGAGCGATTGTGCCGGCCCCAGCACACGTACACCGGCGCTTCCTGAACCGGATAACCGCGTCCGGTTATCAACCGCTTGTAGGAGTTCACCCACTGATTCGTGACGGCGGTTATCTCGCGCGCGTGGACGAGTAGCCCTGCCATGAACGCTTTCGCGACTTTCGATAGGTGGTACTCGTCCGACGAATCGTGGAACGCGTTCACGTCTCCTTCGAAAAGAGAGAGGTGCGTATGCATCCCGGAGCCGGGGAGGTCGGTCGCAGGCTTCGGCATGAACGTCGCGTACATCCCACGCGTCGCTGCTGTTTCCTTGACGATCAACCGGTACGTCATGACGGAGTCCGCCATCGTCAACGCATCGGCATGACGGAGATCGATCTCGTGTTGAGAGGGAGCAACTTCGTGATGCGAGAACTCGACCGGGATACCCATACGTTCGAGGATGCCGATCGTTTCGCGTCTGACGTCCTGCGTCACTTCCTGCGGCGTCAGGTCGAAGTAACCACCGTGGTCGATCGGCGTGGGGTCGTTCTCGCTCCGGAAGAGGAAGAACTCCATCTCCGGGTGTACGTAGAACGTCAGCCCTCTCTCTGCCGCTTTCTCGAGGTTCCGACGGAGGACGTAGCGCGGGTCCCCCCAGAACGGACGACCATCCGGAGTGTGGATATCGCAGAACATGCGCGCCGCGACGCCCTCGGGATGACCCTCGCGCGGCGGGATGATCTGGAACGTCCCGGCGTCGGGGCGCGCGAGCATGTCCGACTCCTGAACTCGTGCGAAACCTTCGATCGCCGATCCGTCGAACCCGATGCCTTCATCGAAGGCTTGCTCTAATTCTTCCGCGGTCACGGCGAACGACTTCAAGAAGCCGAGCACGTCGGTGAACCAGAGCCACACGAGGCGGATACCTCGCTCCTCGATGGTTCGAAGCAC
>JAHWJK010000116.1 GCA_019348445.1 Actinomycetota bacterium
GCGCCCCATTCCGTACCGTCCTGGCCGACGATGTGTTCGACCTGCGCTTCATGGTGAAGCTCGCTCTTGAACGGTCGGGTCGTTTCGAAGTGGTTGCGGAAGCCGAGAACGGCGACGAGGCGGTCGCGCTCGCGAAGCAGCATCAACCCGATCTCGTACTCCTGGACGTCTCGATGCCGGTGAAGGACGGTCTCGAGGCGCTGCCCGACATCAGATCGGTGTCCCCGAACGCGAAGGTGGTCATGCTGTCGGGCTTCGAGGCATCGCGGCTCGCGGCGACCGCGCTCGAATCCGGCGCATCGGCTTACCTGGAGAAAGGGATCCCACCGCGAGAGCTCGTCAACGAGCTCTTGAAGGTCCTCGGGCCCGACCCCCGTGCCGCGTAGCGGCGTCTAGCGCTTCTTACGGTCGCAGCCCGGCGCTCCTATCTGGCACCGTGGTCGTTTCGGCTCGGGCGGCTCTTTCTGCTCGCGCGTGTCGGGGCAGCACAGCGATGCCGCCGCGTACGCGCTCACGGGCGGATACGGAACGCCGACGAATGGTCTGTTCTCGCACGCGTAAAGCGTCTCGATGTCGGGCGGCCCGGTCGGCCCCTTGTAGTCGTTGAACGAGAAGCAGTTATCCGCGCCCTCCCCCGTCCACGCCAGGTCCCATCCGAACTCGTCGCCGTCGATGTTCGATCGCCTGATCCAGTTCTTCACGACCTTGTTGTTCATCGGCAGGCTGTCGGGGTGGATGCTCTCGCTGATAAAGACGCCGAAGCTCTCGTGGTTGTAGATCTCGTTGTTGCGAACCAGGTTGTTGTGCGTTCCGGCGAGCCAGATGCCGGTTCCGAACGGGATCGATACGGTCTCTGAGAATCCCGCCGCCGGGATCGTCTTGTAGTTGTTGTTGAAGACCCTGTTCCGGTAGATCGTCGTCCCGCGGTTCGGTGCGTATTCCTCGGTGGGCAGCGTGTTCGGCACGATCCCCGCGCCGTTGTCCTTCCACACGGAGTCCCGGATCACGACGCCCGTGGCGTTCGTTCCGGAGTAGCCGAGGAAGTTCTTCCTCGCGACGAGGTCCTCGAGCAGGGCGCCGCAACCGAGGCATTGCCCGACGTAGAACGCAGAGTCGCCGCTTCCGTACCCGAATGACTTCTTGAACACCCCGTTGTAGGAGTCGAATGCGTACACACCGTAGGTGCGGTTCTTGATCGCATCGATGCGATCGGCCTGGTAACCGTGGACGTCGTTGAAGAAGATGCCGTTCGCCCGATAGTTGCGAACGGTCAGGTTCGAGATGCGCACGTTCTTCACCCCGTCGACCAGGAAGCCGTTCGCCTTCTTGTCACCGCCGTGCAGAACGGTTCGGAAGCGGTCGACGCCTTTGATCGTGAGGTTGCTCGTCTGGACGGTCACGGCCTCCCGATACGTACCGGGCCTGATCTTGATGAGGCTGCCGGGCTGCGCGGCATTGACGGCCTTCTGGATCGTGTTGTACTCCTTCGGAACGACCAGGATCTCTTTGTCGCTGCGTCCTTCGTCGATGCCTTCGCCCTTCGGGTCACCGACGATCACGACTCCGGCCATCCCGACGCCGCCGCGCCCCCCGTGGTACTTGCAGAAGTAGTAGTAGAAGCCTTCTTCGGTGAACTGGCGTGAGTACGACTCGCCGGTCTTGACGTCGCCCGAGTTGAAACTGCGGTCGTCGGCGGTCACCGTGTGAGCGCGGCTCCCCTGGTTCGTCCACACGACCGTGTCGCCGGGGTCGATACGGATCTCCTCCGGCTCGAAGCGGTTGTCTTTCATCGCCACGGCCTGGTTCGCGGCGCGAGACGGCTGAGGTGCCAGAGCGACGAGTGTCGTCGTGGCGAAGGCGATCAGAACCGCGCCGCTCGTGAACCTCTTAATGGTGCCCGCCCCCCTCGATCCTCTTCCATCTCCGGACCGCAGCCTTCGTGCTCGCAGACATCTTCCCATCCGGTCCTCGCACTACGAGGAGACCGGCCATGCCTGCATCCGAATGACCCTGCACGTGACAGTGGTACATCCACGCTCCCTCGCCGACGTGCTCGCCCGCGATGACGCTGAACCCGAACGAGTCGGCCGGACCGAGGGTTTTGTTGTCGATCACCGCCGACATGTCGTCTACGCCCGAAAGCTGACCGTTACGAGTGTCGGCCCACCTATGTCCGTGCAGGTGGAACGTGTGCATGAGATTGCCGTGCCCTATGACTGCGAACTCGATTCGCTCGCCGATGTTCGCTTTGAAGATCGGGGTCCGCGGTGCTCTGCGGCCGTTGATCGTGCGGCCGTTGAAGACGACGACGAAAGGACGCCGATCGGGCCGCGGGTCGCCGGCGCGCCTCACGATCAAGCCGCCGAAGAGACCCTTGCGGATGCCGTCGGTCCCGTGGGGGGTTCCGTTGCAGTGGTCGTGGTAGTGCCAGTAGCCGGCGCTTCCGGGATCGATCGTCCCGTCGGGGCGCGCGCCTGGACGGTGGGCCGAGACGACATACGTGCGCGACTTGCCGGGACCGACGCAGCCCTTGTTGTGCGGCGTGCCGTCGCTCAGGACCGTGTAGTCGACGCCGTGGAAATGGAGCCCGGCCTTCTCTTTCGAATCGTTGACCAGGTTGACCTGGACACAGTCGCCTTCGGTCATGTGGATCGTCGGGCCCGGGATCCGCGGCTTGTGCGGTTTCCGCCCGTAGCCGAGGCGCCGACCCCTCGGCCCCTTCTCGTTGGCGTACAGGGTGACCTGCTTGTTGGGGTCGTTGCACGACTGCGGCGGTTCCTGCGCGATCGTGGGCACCGACCCGAGGCCGGCCGCGAGCACGACGAGGATGACGACGATCAGCAGCGGGCGGCGGCGAGTCATCTAGAAGAACCACTTTCCTTGAGTGAAAACGATCACCCCGAGCGTCGCCAGAGGGGCCGTCACTAATAGAACGTTCTGATGGCGCTCCGGGTTGCCTCGAGTGTAGTGGGCCAGCAGGATCGGGATGGGGAACAACGAGAGCAACATCCTCGGGATGCTGAAGTACCAGGTGCTCGTCATCAGCACTCCCAGCGTTACGAGCATGTAGGCCGCGTACGCCCAGTACCTCTCCCTGAACGCCCACAGAGTGAAGAAAAGTCCCACGAGTGCGGCCAGGATCTCGACGCGCCACGCGAACACCCAGTTCGCCGGATAAGACCCTCCCCAGGTGTTCCATGTGGCGAGGAACGACTCGATCGGTGAGACCACCATCCGGCTCCAGCCGCGGTACTGCGCGTCCTTGAACTCGAAGAAGCTGCCCGCGGCACGCGACAGGAAGAGCCCGTAGAGGAGCAAGGGAAGCAGCCCGAGAGCGCCGGCGACAGCCCCGGCGGCCAGGCGCTGCAGGCTGAAGTCGCGCTGACGGAGGAACTCGACCGCGAGCCCGACAAGGACGAACAGCCCGGCGAGGCGGGCTCCCATCGCGACCGCCGCCGGGATCGCGACGAGGTACCAGCTCGCGCGGCGCGCGTAATAGAAGGCGGCGATGGCTCCGGCAAGGAACAACGCCTCGCTATAAGGAGCGACGAGGAACACCGCGGTCGGGAACAGGAACAAGTAGAGGAGCGCACGGCGCCCGGCCCCCTCCCCCACTTCCAGGTCCGCGAGCTTGTAGAGATACGCGCCCGCGACGATCGACGCAACGAACGTGATGAGCATCGCCGCGAGCCGCGGATCGAAGCCGATCGCCATCAGTCCGTCGATCAGGAGTGGGAAGAGCGGGAAGAACGCGGCCGCGTTCGGATCGGTCTCGGATGCGAAGTAACCGAACGTCGCGATGTCGGTGAAGTGGACGGCATCCCATCGGTGCCAC
This sequence comes from Actinomycetota bacterium, assembly GCA_019348445.1. Lineage (GTDB taxonomy): Bacteria > Actinomycetota > CADDZG01 > CADDZG01 > WHSQ01 > JAHWJK01. The sequence goes on from JAHWJK010000116.1 coordinate 3,836, forward strand.
ATGTCGAGGACCCCGATCGTCAGGGGCCCTTCCTGGTTGCTGAGGAACCACGTGCCGGCGATCGCGACCCCCAGGAACACGACCCGCGATACCAGCGACACCCGCAGCGCCGCGAGCCACGCGACCTCGTCGACTCGCTCCCACGCCCTCCGCAGGACCGAGGTGCGCGGCGGTGCGGGGGCCGCCTCCACGTTGCTCATGAGGAAAGGATGCCAGCTACCGCGTTCTGTGCCAGCGCACCCGGAGATCACGCGCCGCGCGCGCTTCGTCGGGTCGCCGAACCGGGGTCGTCACCGGTGCTCCCGTGACGAGATCCGGATCCGACTCGGCCTCGGCTGCGATCTGGTTGAGCGCGGCGGCAAGACCGTCGATCGTCTCCTTCGATTCGGTCTCGGTCGGCTCCACCATCAACGCCTCTTCGACCACGAGGGGGAAGTACACCGTCGGCGGGTGATAACCGAGATCGATCAGGCGTTTGGCAACGTCCATCCCCTTTACGCCGTGTTTGCGCAGTGACTTCGCGGTCGAGACGAACTCGTGCATGCAGATCCCGTCGAACGCGGTGGGGAACGCGGACTCCACGAGGACCCGCAGGTAGTTCGCGTTCAAGACGGCGCGCTCGGCGACGCGTTTGAGACCCTCGGGTCCGAGCGATCGTAGATACGCATACGCACGGACGTTGATCCCGAAGTTGCCGTTGAACGAGTGGATACGGCCGATCGAATCGGGCCGGTCGTAGTCCCACCGCCACCGGTCGCCTGCCGATTCCGGTGGCCTCAGAACGGGGGCCGGGAGGAACCGTTCGAGGCGTTGCGACACGGCGAGCGGGCCCGACCCCGGTCCTCCTCCGCCGTGCGGGGTGGCGAACGTCTTGTGCAGGTTCATGTGGACGATGTCGAAGCCCATGTCACCGGGGCGGACGACACCGACGATCGAGTTGAAGTTGGCGCCGTCGTAATAAAGGAGGCCTCCGACTTCGTGCAGAGCCGCGGCGATCTTCTCGATGTCGCGCTCGAACAGCCCGAGCGTGTTCGGGTTCGTGAGCATCAGCCCGGCGACGTCGTCGTCGAGAGCGTCCTTCAGCGCGGCAAGGTCGACCAGGCCCCTGTCGTCGCTCGGGACTTCGTGCGCCTCGTAACCGGCGAGCGTCACGCTCGCGGGGTTCGTCCCGTGCGCCGAGTCCGGGATGATCACGCGTTTGCGGTCGTTGCCCTGCGCGTGATGCCACGCACGCATGATCAACAATCCGGTCAGCTCGCCCTGGGC
>JAHWJK010000029.1:0-9151 GCA_019348445.1 Actinomycetota bacterium
GCGGCTTCACAGAGCCGGCCCACCTTTGCCTCGAAGGTGTCAGGGCCTCGCGCCCGGGTGGGTTCCTGGCTCGCCTTTTTAGGCTCACAGTTGCGGGACAGCGCCGGTCTTTCACCGGCTTCCCCAACGCAGGACGCGCTAACGCCGGAACATTACGCCCTGAGGTGCCCGTCGCGGAAGAACCTAGCGCGACGAATTTTGTCGCTGAGGCCGAAAGCGACGTAGAACCACGCCAGGATCAGTGCCCCGACGACCTCGCCTGCCCACGTCCACAGGTGGGAGAACGGATCGGTGAAGACGTCCCACGAATACGGCTCGGCCGGTGCCGCGGCGAAGTCGGCGCCCGCGATCGGCCAGAAGAACGTCGTCGGCGCGTCCCACATCCCGTCCGCCACGAGATGCAGCAGCCACCCGACGCCGATACCGAAGACGGCGAGGCGGGTCTCGCCACGTAGGAACAAGATGATGGCCACGGTGACCGCCACGTTCGCGAGCAGCGAGTGTGCGACCCCGCGGCCGCCTCCGCACGCATAGAGACCACACGTCGCGCCGTCGACGAGGTCGGGCAGGACCGCGCCCACCAGGACGAAGCGATAGTCGACCCTCCGCCGACCGATCGTGACGTAGACGATCGCGGCGGCGATCCCCATGTGCCACAGGATCATGAAAGAAACGTCTGCTGCCCGCCGCTCTCCTCGTCCAGTTGCGCGTCGAGCTCGGCTGCATCCATCCCCTGGTTCGCCAGCTTGTCTGCATCGGCGTTCTCGTCTCGCCCCACGTGCGACAGGCTCCAGTTCTCGAAGCGATCGATCAGATGTCGCGCCCTGACGGCGAGAGGACGCAGCGCGTTGTTCTTGATCTTCCACTCGCCTTTGACCTGGAACACCACGAGCTTTGAGTCCATGTAGACGTCGACGTCCGTGATCCCTTTCTCGAGCGCAAGTTCGAGACCCGCGATCAACGCCTTGTATTCGGCAACGTTGTTGGTCGTGATACCGATACCGCGCGCGATCTCGCCGATGACCTCCCCCGAGTCGTCTTTCAGCACGACGCCGATGCCGGCCGGGCCCGGGTTGCCTCGCGCGCCCGCGTCGGTGAAGAGCGTGCCTTTCACTACGACGACCGTCAGGCGATCACGAGGATGCGGCGGCAGTTGTCGCAGCGTTGGAGCCCGCCTTCCGCCCGCATGCGCTCGATCTCCTTCTGCGGGAGCTTCGTGTGACAGCCCTGGCACGTCCCTTGTTCTAGAGCCGCGGCCCCCACTCCGTGCTTCTGCGCGCGGATCTTCTCGTAGAGCGACAACAGGTCGGGAGGTATCTCGGCGGCGACCTGATCGCGCTGTGACGAGTGCTGGGCGAGCTGGGCGTCGATCTCTGCGACGAGTTCTCCCACGGTGCGGGTTAACTCTTGCGCTTCGGCAGACGCTTGATCCCGTTCACCGGTGATGCGCGCTACCGTCGCCGACGACGACTCGCGCGCCTCCATCACCTCGAGCAGCTGGTCTTCCAGGCCGTTCTTCTTGCGCTTCAACGACTCGACCTCGGCCTGCAGAGACGACAGCTCTTTCGGGTTCGAGACCGTGCCCGCGAACATCCGCTGCTCTTCGCGCGCGATCTTTTGATCCAGCAGCTCGATCTCGCCCTCGAGGCGCGAATGCTCGCGCGCTATCTCCTCGTCCTGTTTCGTCGCGATCTCCAGATCCGAGGTCAGTTCCTGGAGAAGGTCGTTGACTTCCCGCAACCGTGCCGCTTCCGGCAATGCCGCCTTTTGCTCTTCCAGCCGCTTGATTGCAGTGTCTTCGTCCTGGAGATCCAGAAGGCGGTGGAGGACGGCAGGCTCAACCTCGGTGGGCATACTCGCTGAGCATAAGCCGATGCATGTCGTGGTTTAGCGTGGGTACCCGCTGATCAGGATGTCCCTCGATCCAAGGAGACTGCAGTGAAAGACAAAGTTCTGCGCGTTCTCACCCTCGGTATCGTCACGGTTCTTTCCCTCGGCGCTTGTGGTGGGGACGAAGGCGTGCCCGTTGATGCTTACGCCACCGATGTCTGCTCCGCGCTGTCGACATGGGTCACGGACATCCAGGACCGCGCCGCCAAGATCACGGAAGGCATCAACCCGGGTGATGCCGAGGCCGGTAAGGAGAGGCTGCAGGAATTCATGGGTGAGACGGTCAACGGGACCGAGGAACTGATCGCGGAGGTCGAAGCAGCGGGTGTGCCCGACACCGAAGACGGTGAAGAAGCTGCCGAGCAGATCCAGAACGGCCTCGAGGACGTCAAGGCGATCCTCGAAGAAGCTGAAGGGCAGATCGACGAGCTGCCTACGAACAACCCGCAAGCGTTCGGAGAGGGTGCGCAAGAGATCGCGACGAGCCTTCAGGAAGCAACCGGTGAGGCTGCGGCGTCGATCGACGCGGCGAACTCCGAAGAGCTCACCGACGCGTTCGGCGAGAACGACGAGTGCTCGCAGTATGCGGGCGCAGGCCAGTAACGACGACTGCATCGTCGGGACGGGTTAAACCCCGTCCCGACTAGGGTTGCTGCCGTGAATCTCTGTCCCGGGCAGCCGTATCCGCTCGGCGCGACCTGGGATGGTGCGGGAACTAACTTCGCCGTCTTCTCCGAGAGCGCCACCGCGGTCGACCTGTGCCTCTTCGACGACGACGGCGCCGAGACACGGGTGCCGTTGACCGAGGTCGACGCGTTCGTGTGGCACGGCTTCGCACCGGGAGTGGGCCCGGGACAACGCTACGGATTCCGTGTTCATGGCCCCTCCGAACCGGCGAAGGGTCACCGCTTCAATCCGACAAAGCTCCTCATCGACCCGTACGCGCAGGCGATCGAAGGCGACGTGGACTGGGGCCCGGAGGTGTTCGGCTACGAATTGGGGAGCCCCCAGGCGGATCTCTCGGTCTCGACGGCCGACGACGCGGCGAGGATCCCCAAATCGGTCGTCGTCGACACCTCCTTCTACTGGGAGGACGACCAGCCGCCGCGGACGCCGTGGCACGAGACCGTCATCTACGAGACCCACGTCAAGGGGCTGACGATGACGAACCCGAGCCTCCCGCCGGAGCTACGCGGGACCTATGCCGGCGTTGCTCACCCGAGCACGATCGAGCACCTCCAGCTACTCGACGTAACCGCGATAGAGCTGATGCCGATCCATCACTTCATCCATCCGCAGCATCTGTTGGACAAAGACTTGCGGAATTACTGGGGCTACGACTCCATCGGGTACTTCGCTCCGTACTCCGGCTATAGCTCCGCGGGCGCACGCGGCGAGCAGGTCGCCGAGTTCAAGAACATGGTCAAAGAGCTACACAAGGCAGGCATCGAGGTCATCCTCGACGTCGTCTACAACCACACCGGCGAGGGCAACCACCTCGGGCCCACGCTCTGTCTCAAAGGGATCGACAACCACGCGTATTACCGGCTGGTCCCCGATGACCCGCGCTTCTATTTCGATTTCACCGGCACCGGGAACACGCTGAACGTGCGGCATCCGCAGGTGCTCAAGCTCATCATGGACAGCCTGCGTTACTGGGCGACGGAGATGCACGTGGATGGTTTCCGTTTCGACCTCGCGGCGGCACTTGCCAGGGAGCTGTTCGACGTAGATCGTCTCTCCGCGTTCTTCGACATCATCCATCAGGACCCGGTCCTGTCCACGATGAAGCTCATCGCGGAACCGTGGGACGTCGGCGAAGGCGGGTATCAGGTCGGAAACTTCCCTGCCCTGTGGTCGGAATGGAACGGGAAGTTCCGCGACACCGTCCGCGACTACTGGCGCGGGGAACCGGCGACGTTGCCCGAGTTCGCGTTCCGGATCACCGGCAGTTCGGATCTCTACGCGGAAGACGGCCGAAGACCGATGGCAAGCATCAATTTCGTCACGGCGCACGATGGATTCACGCTCAACGACCTCGTGTCGTACAACGAGAAGCACAATGAGAAGAACGGCGAAGACAACAACGACGGCGAGAGTCACAACAGGTCGTGGAATTGCGGGGTCGAAGGGGAAACGGACGATCCCGAGATCAACAACCTCCGCGAGCGCCAGAAGCGGAACTTCCTGACGACGCTCGCGCTGTCGCAGGGCGTGCCGATGTTCCTCGGCGGAGACGAGATGGGCCGAACGCAGTACGGGAACAACAACGCGTACTGCCAGGACAACGAGATCTCCTGGTTCGACTGGACCCTGCGCGACGAGAACATCGTCCTCCTCGGGTTCACGCGGCGGTTGATGGCGTTCCGCAGCAGACACCCTGTTTTCCGGAGGCGCCGCTGGTTCAAGGGCAGAGCCATCCTCGGCACCCCAGATATCGCGTGGTTCACGCCACAGGGAACCGAGATGACGCAAGAGGAATGGGAAGCCGCGTTCGCGCGGTCGATCGCGGTCTTCTTGAACGGCGACGAGCTCCCCAGTCCCGCCCCCGACGGGAGCCGCGTTACCGATGACAGCTTCATCGTGCTGTTCAACGCACACGACGACTCCGTGGGCTTCACGATGCCGGAACCCGCGTGGGGCGAAGAGTGGACGACGGTCATCGACACGAACGACCCGGGCGTCGAGGACGACACGATCTTCTACAAGTCCGGTGAGGAAGTGAGGGCCGAGGCACGTTCGGTGGTGGTGCTGCGACGTGCCCGATGAGGTGACGCTCCCACGTGCGACCTACCGCGTCCAACTGCACGCGGGCTTCACGTTCGACGATGCTGCCGCGATCGTCGGCTACCTGAGCGAAGTGGGGATCACGCATCTCTACTGCTCGCCGTATCTCCAGGCGCGGCCCGGAAGCACTCATGGCTACGACGTCGTCGATCACCATCGCATGTCCGACGAGCTTGGCGGCTCGGACGGCCACGCGCGCCTCGTCGACGCCCTCGCGCGGCACGGCATGAACCACATCCTCGACCTCGTCCCGAATCACATGGCGATCGGAGAACGCGTCAACCGATGGTGGTGGGACGTGTTGCGTAACGGCGCGACGAGCCCGTACGCGACGTACTTCGACATCAACTGGGACCCACCGACCGAAAAGCTCCGCTGGATGGTCCACTGCCCCGTTCTCGGCGATCACTACGGCCGCGTCCTCGAAGCCGGAGAGATCAAGGTCGAACGCGACGGCGACGACGTCGTTCTGCGTTACTTCGAACACGTCTTCCCGGTATCGCCGACATCGCTCGATGAGCTCGGTGGCGACGACATCGACGCGTTCATAGAACGCGCGAACTCGGATGCGAAGGTTCTCCACCAACTGCACGAACGTCAGCATTACCGGCTGGCGTACTGGAAGACCGCGGGCCAGGAACTCAACTACAGGCGATTCTTTGCGATCAACGAGCTCGTCGCGCTGCGCATGGAGAACCCTGCAGTGTTCGAACACGTGCACGAGCTGGTGCTCGGTCTCGTACGGGACGGCAAGCTCGACGGGCTTCGTATCGACCACATCGACGGTCTGCGCGACCCGGAGGACTACCTGCAGAGGCTCCGGGCGGAGGCACGGACCTCCTACATCGTGGTCGAGAAGATCCTGGAACCGTCCGAATCGTTGCCTACGACGTGGCCGGTCGAAGGGACGACGGGGTACGACTACCTGAACGTCGCCGGTGGGCTGATGATCGATCCCGACGCCGAAGCGCCGCTCACCGACCTTTACGACTCCATCACCGGAACCTCCGTCGACCTCGATGAGTTGACGCGGGACAAGAAGTGGTGGCTGATGGATACCGAGCTGGCGACCGACCTCGAGCGACTCACCGACTTGTTCGTCGACGTCTGCGAGGCGTATCCGCGGCATCGTGACTACACGCGCAGCGAGTTACACGACGCTCTCGGCGAGACGATCGCGGCGTTCCCGGTGTACCGGTCGTACGTTCGCAACGCGCGCTTCTCGAACCAGGACGAACGTGTCGTGCGCGAGGGCGTGGAGATCGCATCGAAACGGCGGCCCGAGCTCGAGCCGGAACTGTTCCAGTTGCTCGGCGACATCCTGTTGATGCGTACCCCGCACGCCCTCGACCGGGAGCTCGCGCTGCGTTTCCAACAGACGTCCGGCCCGGTGATGGCGAAGGGTGTCGAGGACACGCTCTTCTACGCGTACAACCGCTTCGCCGCGCTCAACGAGGTGGGCGGAGATCCTTCTCGCTTCGGCGTTGGCATCGACGAGTTCCACGCGTTCAACGAAGATCGTGCCGAGACATGGCCGCACGCGATGCTGGCATCGTCGACCCACGACACGAAACGGAGTGAGGACGTACGCGCTCGGATGGCGCTCCTTTCGGAGATCCCGAGCAGGTGGCGCGACGTGGTGACGGCATGGTTCGAACGCAATGCGCGTTATCGGACCGACGACATGCCCGACCGCGACATGGAATACCTGCTGTACCAGACCCTCGTCGGCGCATGGCCGCTGTCGATCGACCGGGCGGTCGCGTATATGGCGAAGGCCTCGAAAGAGGCGAAGGTCCACACGTCGTGGATAGCCCCCAACGATGCGTACGACGACGCCCTGCGGAATCTCGTCGAACAGATACTGACCGACGACGCGTTCGTCGCCGAGCTCGGTCGCTTCGTGGAGATGCTGATCGATCCCGGATACGTGAACTCGCTCGCCCAAACATTGTTGAAGATGACCGCGCCGGGCGTGCCGGACATCTATCAGGGCCAAGAGCTGTGGGACTTCAGCCTGGTCGATCCCGACAATCGTCGGCCGGTCGACTACGCCCAACGCCGCGCACTGCTGCAGAAACTAAGCAACCTTTCTGCAGCCGACGCATGGGCGGACCGCAGCTCGGGTAGTCCGAAGCTCATGGTTCTCACGCGGGCACTGAAGCTACGCGCCGATCGACGCGATGCGTTCGAGGGTTCCTATAGCCCGCTGCGCGCGCGGGGAGGTGCCGCGGACCGCGTCGTCGCGTTCGCGCGCGGCAGTGAGGTCGTCTCGGTCGTACCGCGACTGACCTTCGGGCTCGATAGCTGGGGCACCACCACGATCGACCTGCCGGAGGGGTCGTGGCACGACGTTTTCACCGGCGCGGCTCGATCGGGTTCCGTTGCAGTCTCGGAGCTTCTCGAAGGTTTCCCGGTCGCGCTCCTGGAGCGGGTGCGCCCATGACCCAGCCGACACGGTCGCTCGCCCTCGTGATCCATTTCCACCAGCCGGTGGGGAACCTCGACTCGGTGGTTCGCAAGGCCACGGACCGCTGCTACCGCCCGTTCCTCGAGGTGCTCGAGCAACATCCCGCGATCCCGATGACGCTTCACTACTCCGGTTGTCTGCTCGAATGGCTCGAAGAGAACGCGCCCGACGTCACGCGCACGCTACGCAACCTCACCGAGCGCGGCCAGGTCGAGCTGATGACCGGCGGGTTCTACGAGCCCGTCCTTGCAGCGCTTCCCCGCGCCGATCAGGTGGGGCAGATCGAGATGCTGTCCCGGCACCTCCGCGACAGATACGCGGCGGAACCAACCGGGCTCTGGTTGACCGAACGCGTATGGGAGCAGGACGTTGCGCCGGCGCTGGTAGACGCGGGGGTTCGCTACACGGTGCTCGACGACACGATGTTTCATTCCGTCGGCGTCACCGATGAGGAGCTGACGGGTCCGTTCGTCACCGAGCACGACGGTCGTCCGTTACTCGTCTATGCGGGCGACCGCCAACTCCGCTACTTGATCCCCTACAAGCGCGTGGAGCGGGTCATCCACTACCTCGAAGGGGGTGAAGGAAACCGTCTGTTCGTCTACGCGGATGACGGCGAGAAGTTCGGCGAATGGCCCGACACGTACGAGCGGGTCTACGAGAAGGGATGGCTCAACGACTTCCTGGGCGCGCTCGGCGAGCAGGCGGAGTGGCTGCAGTTGACGACTTTAGGCAACCACGCATCGACTGCCGTCCCCCGCGGGCGCGTCTATCTGCCGTCGTCGTCCTACGACGAGATGATGACGTGGGCCTTGCCGAGCGATGCGCGGCTCACGCTGGGCAAAGTTCGTCGGGAGTTGCAGAAGGAGGATCCGCGCGGGCTACTGCCGTTCTTGCGTGGCGCGCCGTGGCGGGCTTTCTTCGCGAAGTACCCCGAGGTGAACCATCTCCAGAAACGGATGCTTCACGTGAGCAGCGCGCTCCATGCGGCCGACTCACCACCGGACGCCGCCGTGAAAGAGCTTTATCGAGCGCAGTGCAATTGTGCGTACTGGCACGGTGCGTTCGGCGGCGTCTACCTATCTTTCATGCGCGGCGCGCTGTGGCATCACCTGTTGCGCGCGGAATCGATGATCCAAGGCCTGGCCGCGGGTCCGGCCGTCGAAGAGGTCGACATCGACGCAGACGCACGCAACGAAGTCCTCGTGAGCGCTCCGTGGGGCCGTGCCGTGTTCTCACCTGCCGAGGGCGGGACCTTGGTGGAGCTCGACGACTGGCGCGGCGGCGCGAACCTCCTCGCCGTCGTAGCGCGTCACCGCGAGGCGTATCACGTAGAGGACGAGAATCCGGTTTCGGACGACGACGAAGACGACGAGATGGAAGCCATCCAGGCGCGGGCGGACGTCGACCGCGATTCCCTCGTCTTCGACGACCGCGCCCGCGGAGCGCTCGTCGACATCGTCGACGGCGACCGGATCGACGGCCCTTTCGAGTACGCCATCGCCGACGGCGGATCGCTGCACATGTGGACCACGACGAACGGGCTTCGCATCGAGAAGATCGCTCTAGCCGACGCCGACGAACTGATCACCACGTACCGGTTGACCCGCGTCGGCGACCGCGCGGCGAAAGTCTTCGCCATGGAAGCTTCGGTCATGCCTCTCGTTCTCGGTCGCAGCGTCGACGCCGACGAGGTCGTGATCACGGACCGCGGGTGGAAGGTGTCGCACGCCGAAGCAGAAGTCGGGATCGAAGTAGACGTCTCGGTGCCCGGCAACGTGAAATCTCAGCCGATAGAGACGGCTTCGGCCACCCTCGAAGGACTCGAGACGATGCACCAAGGTACGGCCGTCACGATGGAGTGGCCGCTCGAGTTGGACCGGGGCGAGAGTTTCGACGTCGAGCTCCGATGGCGTCCCGTCGTCAACGACAAGGCGTTAACGAAGACGGAAAGAGGCGTTTCCTCTGGCGTTTGACGTGTGGGCGCCGGACGCTTCGTCGGTA
>JAHWJK010000029.1:9251-12684 GCA_019348445.1 Actinomycetota bacterium
GAAAGAGGCGTTTCCTCTGGCGTTTGACGTGTGGGCGCCGGACGCTTCGTCGGTAGATCTGATCGTCGCGGACGAGCGGGTGTCGATGTCGCGTGCCGGCCGCGGGTGGTGGACCGTCGACCGTGATGTCACGCCCGGTACCGATTACTGGTTCTCCGTCGACGGCGGCGTGCCGCGGCCCGATCCTCGGTCGCCGTGGCAACCGCAAGGACCCGACGGCCCTTCCCGCACCGTCGACCACGACGCATTCTCGTGGAGCGATGCGGCCTGGCGCGGCGCCGACCTGGCAGCCGCGGTCATCTACGAGCTGCATGTAGGGACCTTCACCGAAGCCGGGACGTTCGAGGGCGCTATCGACAAACTCGAGCATCTCGTAGACCTCGGCGTCACCGCGATCGAGTTGATGCCCGTCGCCGAATTCTCGGGAACACACGGCTGGGGCTACGACGGCGTCGACCTCTACGCGCCCCACCACGCGTACGGCGGCCCCACCGGCCTCAAACGTCTGGTCGATGCATGCCATTCGGAAGGACTCGCGGTCGTGATGGACGTCGTCTACAACCACCTCGGTCCGAGCGGTAACTATCTCCGCGAGTTCGGACCGTATTTCACGGACCGCTATGCGACCCCGTGGGGAGACGCGATCAACTTCGACGGCCCGGGTAGCGACGGCGCCCGCCGCTTCTTCATAGACAACGCGCTCATGTGGTTGCGCGACTACCACTGCGACGGGCTGCGTCTCGATGCGGTTCACGCGATCCTCGATTCCTCGGCGATCCATATCCTCGAAGAGGTCGCAGCCGAGGTGAGGGCTCTCGAGCGCGCCGTTGATCGAACGCTGTGGGTGATCGCGGAGAGCGACCTGAACGACCCCCGCGTCGTGACTCCGGTCGAACGCGGTGGTTACGGCCTCGATGCACAGTGGAGCGACGACTTCCATCACGCACTGCACGCGCTCCTGACCGGAGAGACCGCCGGCTATTACTCCGACTTCGGGTCGACCGAGCACCTCGCGAAGGCGTTCCGGAACGCGTTCGTCTACGACGGGACCTATTCGGTATACCGAGGCAGACGTCACGGCCGCCCACCGACGGGACTCGAAGCACCTCGGTTCCTCGGCTACCTCCAGAACCACGACCAGGTCGGCAACCGCGCGGCCGGCGAGCGGACGAGCGCGCTCTTGAGTACGGAACTCCTCAAGGTGGGGGCCGCGCTGGTGCTGACGTCGCCGTTCGTTCCGATGCTGTTCCAGGGCGAGGAATGGGGCGCGTCGTCCCCCTTCCTCTACTTCACCGACCACGCCGATCCCGCGCTCGGCAAGGCCGTGAGCGAAGGACGCAAGGGTGAGTTCGCGGCATTCGGGTGGGATCCCGCGGACATCCCCGATCCGCAGGACCCGGCGACGTTCGAACGCTCGAAGCTCGACTGGTCGGAGACGCGCCGCGATCCGCATGCCGAACTATTGCAATGGCATAAGGACCTGATCCGCCTGCGCATGGCCCACCCGCCGCCCACGGATCTCGACGCGGGGGAAGTCCAGCATGGCGACGGGTGGCTGACCTATAAGCGCGGTGACCTCACGATCGCCTGCAACCTCACCGACATGGAGATCGAAGCCGAGGTGGTTCCGGACGGCGACATCGTGCTCGCATCGCGCTACGAACCAAAGGTGACGAATGGATCGATCCTGCTACCGCCGGAGAGTGTGACGATCTATGCGTCGTCGGTGGACTGAGCGCGGTGCGCGGCGGCAAAGTCCTCGACCATCTTCGATAGACGCTCGGCAGTACGGAACATCGAATCGATCACCTGAGAACGCTGCTCGTCGCTGAGTCTTTCCTCGCGCGTCTTGAGGATGTGTGCGAACCCTACGAGCGCACCTATCGAATTGCGGATGTCGTGGACGAAGCGCCGTACCTCTGCATCACCGATCTGCCGGATCTCGCCCATCCTCGCCAGGTTATGCCCACGTCATGAGGCCCATCTCCATCCGGTCGGTGAGGTCGGGATGGGACGGAATCACGCGGACCGCGTAGCCGTACAGACCTGCCGTCCGTGCCGTGAAAGTCCCGCGATAAGAACAGGTTCCTTCTTCGCAGTGGGATGACTGCATCTCGATGACTTGGGGATCGAGGATCTCCCCCGCTGCTCCGACGCGCCCGTGTGCAAGTTGAACGGCAACGTCGTCGGTCGAAACGCGACCGAGCCGGATCGTCGCGAATACCTCGCGTTGCTCACCAACCTCGGCGGCGACCGCATCGCCTTCGACATCGGCGACCCGCACGTCATCCCACATGGTCCGGATGCGCTTCTTCCATCGTTCGAGGTCGCGTGCCTTTTGCCATCCATCGGCGGCGATCTCGGCCCCCTGCTGCGCGGCCGGTTCGTAGAGCCGCGTGACGTAGTCGGTGAGCATGCGATCGGCGGTCACGGTTCCGCCGAGTGACGACACCGAATCCTTCATCCGCTCGATCCAGCGCCGCGGCACGGGACCTTCGGCGCGGTCGTAGAAGCGCGGCACGATCTCGCGCTCGAGAAGGTCGTACAGCGCGCTCGCTTCCACCCGATCCTGATGGTCCTGGTCTGCATACGTGTAGACGGAACCGATCACCCATCCGTTGTTGCCGTCGTAACACTCGTCCCACCAACCATCCAGGATCGAACAGTTGATCGCGCCGTTGAGCGCAGCCTTCATCCCGCTCGTCCCGCACGCTTCGAGAGGGCGGCGGGGGTTGTTGAGCCACACGTCCGACCCCTGGCACAGAACGCGCGCGATCTCCATGTCGTAGTCCTCGACGAACACGAAGCGCGCCCGAACGGCCGGGTCATCGGCGAAGTGGAAGAGCTCTTGGATCATCTCCTTGCCGCCGTCGTCCAGCGGGTGGGCCTTGCCCGCCATCACGAACTGGACCGGCCGCTCCGCAGATAGCAAGATCCGACGGAACCTCTCGACGTCGGACAGCAGCAACGATCCGCGCTTGTACTGAGCGAACCGCCGCGCGAAGCCGATCGTGAGGAAGCCAGGGTCGAAGACGTCGTCGACCCATGCCATGTCGCTACCGGAGACCCCCCGCTTGCGTAGCTGCGCCCGGAGCCGGTCGCGCACGAAATAAACGAGTCGCTCACGGGCACGTTCACGGGCGCGCCACAGCTCCGCATCGGGAACCTCGTTGATCTTGTCCCACCGCCCATTGCTCGTCTCCGTCCATCCCGGAGTGAGACGCCGGTCGAACGTTTCGAGCATCTCTGGCCCTATCCACGTCGCGGTATGCACGCCGTTCGTCACGGACGTGATCGGCGATTCGTCGTGAGGGATGTCCGGCCACAGATCCGAGAAGATCGATCGCGACACAACGCCGTGTAGCTTGCTGACCGCGTTGCTCCGGCCGGCAAGCCGGATCCCCATGATCGCCATGTTGAACAGCGACTCCTT
>JAHWJK010000029.1:12784-15240 GCA_019348445.1 Actinomycetota bacterium
TGCGGATCGAGCGCCGGGTAACGCTCTTCCTGCCAGCCGTCGGCATTGAGCTCCTGACGGAAATAGCCATGGCGATAGAAGAGGCCGACGCCGACTAGTGGCACACCGAGATCGCTTGCCGCCTTCAGGTGGTCGCCGGAGAGCACGCCGAGGCCGCCCGAATAGATCGGAAGCGCTTCGCTGACGCCGAACTCGGGCGAGAAGTAGGCGACCTGCTGGAGCGGGGTGTCCTTGCGCTGCTGGAACCAGCGCGGCTCCTCCAGGTACGTCGCGAGGTCTTCCCCCACCTGTGCGAGGAACGACGTGAACGGACCATCCTGCGCCAGCTCGTCGAAGCGCTCCTTGCCGACGAGTCCCAGCAGCCGAACGGGATCGTGCTCGGCCCTCTCCCACGCGTCGGCGTCGATCCAGCGGAAGAGCTCCACGGCTCGCGCGTCCCAGCTCCACCGCAGATTCATCGCGATCGCGAGGAGCGCTTCCAGTTCCTGCGGGAGAGATGCGCGAACTGCGAAGCTACGAAGAGCCTTCATCGGGGTAAAGGGTCTCATAGTCGAGAGTTAGCCTCCACTTATGCCACCACCTAAGAACTTCATCACCCGCGGCCGTGCCGTTATCGAGCACATCGAGCCTGCCGTCGAATGCGGACGCTTCCGCTCCAAAGCCGTCGTCGGCGACGACGTCGAGGTCACTGCAGACATCTTCCGCGACTCGAGCGACGTCCTGCAGGCGTCGATCCGTTTCCGCGGGCCGAACGACGGCAAATGGCACGAGGCGCCGATGCGGCATGTCGACAACGACTCATGGGCAGGGACATTCCGTCCCACCGAGATCGGCGTCTACCGCTACTACATCGAGGCATGGACCGATCATTTCGCGACGTGGGCGTCGGGACTCAGGAAGAAGGTCGAAGCCGGCCAGAACGTCGAGCTCGAGTTGGAAGAGGGCGCGCTGCTCTTAGAGGCGCGTCTGCAGACGATCAAGGGACCGGGTAGGCAGGTCCTGCAAAAGGCGATCGACGCGGCGCGGGATAAGAGCGCTTCTCCATCCGGAGTCAACCCGCGCGCCGCCGCTCTTCTCGGAGGCGACGTCGAACGCGTGATGCGAAGCAATCCCGACAAGACAGACCTGACGAAGTCGCAGCCCCCCTACGAGATCACGGTCGATCGCGAGCGGGCGCGCTTCGGCGCCTGGTACGAGTTCTTCCCTCGGTCGACCGGCAAGCCGGGCGAGCACGGGACTTTCAAGACGGCCGCAAGCGCGTTGACGCGGGTCGCCGACATGGGCTTCGACGTGGTGTACCTGCCCCCGATCCATCCGATCGGAACTCAGTTCCGCAAGGGCAAGAACAACGCGCTGGAATGCACGCCGGAAGATTGCGGCGTCCCATGGGCGATCGGAAGCCCCGAAGGTGGACACAAGGCCGTCCATCCCGACCTCGGAACGATCGACGACTTCGACGAGTTCGTCGCCGAGGCGAAACGCCTCGGCATCGACGTCGCTCTCGACTTCGCCATCCAGTGCTCTCCCGACCACCCGTGGGTCACCGAGCACCCGGAGTGGTTCAAGCACCGTCCCGACGGCTCGATCCAGTACGCGGAGAACCCGCCGAAGAAGTACCAGGACATCTACCCGATCGACTTCGACACGACCGACCGCGACGGCTTGTGGACCGAGCTCAAGAGCGTCCTCGATCACTGGATCTCCCACGGCGTCAAGATCTTCAGGGTCGACAATCCCCACACGAAGGCGTTCGCGTTCTGGGAGTGGTGCATCAACGAGCTCAAGGCCGAGCATCCCGACCTGATCTTCCTCGCCGAAGCGTTCACCCGGCCGAAGGTGATGCAGCACCTCGCGAAGCTCGGGTTCACCCAGAGCTACACGTATTTCACGTGGCGGAACACCAAGTTCGAGCTCGAGGAATACCTAACGGAGCTCACGCAAACCGACATGCGGCACTACTTCCGGCCGAACTTCTTCGCCAACACGCCGGACATCCTTCACGAGTACCTGCAGACCGGCGGCAAGCCGGCATTCAAGATCCGCCTGGTGCTCGCGGCGCTGTTGTCGCCGACCTACGGGATCTATTCCGGTTACGAGCTGTACGAGAACGAACCACGCGAAGAAGGCAGCGAGGAATACCTCGATTCCGAGAAGTACGAGATAAAGGTGCGTGACTGGGACCGCGCCGACTCACTGCAGCCGTACATCAAGAAGATCAACCAGATCCGGTCGAAGCACCCCGCGCTGGCACAGCTGACGAACCTCACGTTCCACGTCGCGGACAAGGACAACGTGATGGCGTTCTCAAAGCAGATGCGGGGTCACGACCCGATCCTCGTCGTCGTGAACCTGAACCCGCACCACTGGGAAGAGGCAACGGTCACGCTCGACCTCGACGCGCTCGGGATCTCGTACGACCGGGCGTTCGAGGTCCACGACCTCATCACCGACACGAC
>JAHWJK010000117.1 GCA_019348445.1 Actinomycetota bacterium
GCCGCGGCGATGCAGATGGCACAGGAGATCGCGGAGCGGCCCGGCATCGACTGGGTCGTCAACACCGCCGTCACGCTCGCGAACGTGGCGGCCACCAAGCTCCAGGTCGGTGATCCCGCCGACGCGCAGCTGTGCATCGATGCGCTGGCGGGCATCCTGAACTCGACGCCGGGACGGCTTCAGGACGCGGAAGCGCCGTTGAAACAAACTCTGGCGCAATTGCAGATGGCCTACGCGCAGCGGTCGGTTCCTCCGCCGGCTCCGGGCGCGCAAGCCTGAAGGTCGAGCATTGAAAAGGCCCCCGGTTTTACCGGGGGCCTTTGTGAGTTCGCCTGTTTTTAGACGGGACGTACGTTCGACGCCTGCTTGCCTTTCGGACCGTCCGTTACCTCGAACTCGACGGTCTGACCTTCCTGGAGGGACTTGTACCCCTCGGACTGGATGGCGGTGAAGTGGACGAACACGTCCTCGCCGTCGGGCTGCGAGATGAAGCCGTAGCCCTTCTCGTTGCTGAACCACTTAACGGTGCCTTCTGCCACTACCACTTCCTTTCCTTGCTGGCGGGAGTGTGTGAGAACTACCTCACGCGTCAACCCCCCGCCCCAGAACAACGCTCCGCACGCTAGCACACACCACCGCCGTGTCCAGGGTTTGAAAACACGCCGAAAACGTTGCTACGGCACGATCTTCGAGACCGGCAACTCGACTATGTCGCTTGCACCGGCGCTCTTGAGTTGGGGGATCAGGAGATTGATCTCGTTCTTCGCGACGATCGTTTCGACCGCGAAGTAATCGCTCTGCGACAACTGCGACACCGTCGGTGCGCGCATCGCCGGAAGGAGGTCGACGACGGCATCGAGATTCTCCTTGGCCACGTTCAGCTTCACGAGAACGCGGCCGCGGGCATCGATCGCGCCCCGAAGAAGGATCTTGAGCTCGTCGATCGCCTGACGCTTCGCCGGATCCTGATACGTGTTGTTGTTCGCGATCAGGTGCGTGCGAGACTCCATGATCACGTCGATGATGCGCATACCGTGACGCCGCAATGTCGAACCCGTTTCGGTCAGGTCGACGATGGCATCGACGATGTCGGGGACCTTCGCTTCGGTCGCGCCGTAAGAAAGAAACACCTTGACGGGGATGCCGAGCCTCTCGAAATAAGCCTTCGTCAGGTTCGGAAGCTCGGTCGATATCCGCGAGTCCGGCTTTATCTGCTCCGCGGTCGTGATCCCGGCCGCTTCCGGCACCGCCACCACGATCTTCACGGGGAGATCCGTCTGTTTCGAGTATTCGAGAGCCGTGACCTTGACGACGTCGGCACCCGTCTCCGCGATCCAGTCCTCGCCCGTGACGCCGATGTCGAAGAAGCCGTCCTCGACATAGGTAGGGATCTCCTGAGGGCGGAGGATCGACACGGACAGGATCCTTGGATCCTCGATGTTGCCGTGGTAGTCGCGTTCCGAACCGCGGAACAGCTTCAGGTCGGCAGCTTCAAAGATCTCGAACGTCGCGCGCTCGAGCGAGCCTTTCGGTAGCACCAGCTTGAGCATTAAAGGCTCGTCTCCGGCTTCGGCAACGCCGCGTAGAGATTCGCCATCTCGAGAGCAGCCAGGGCGGCTTCGAATCCCTTGTTGCCCATCTTCCCGCCGGCCCGATCCGCGGCTTGCGCGACGGTCTCCGTGGTGAGAACGCCGGCGGTGATCGGGATCCCGGTCTCGAGGGCGACACGCCCGATACCGTCCATGGCGTGGCCGGCAACGAAGTCGAAGTGCGGCGTTTCGCCGCGGATCACCGCTCCGACGCAGACGATCGCGTCCACCTCGCCCGACGAAGCTATGCGCTTCGCAGCCGCGGGGAGTTCGAACGCGCCCGGCACCCATGCGAGCGTGACGAACTCATCCGGCACACCATGACGCCTCAGGCAATCGAGCGCGCCTTCCACGAGCTGTTTCGTGATCGTTTCGTTGAACCGGCTCGCGACGACGCCGATGCGGAGGTGGCGCCCCTCGTAGGAGCCTTCGATCGTGCGAGTCATTCATCGCTCCCGTTCTCTGCCGCCTGGAGTGAGTCCAACAGGTGCCCCAGCTTGTCGCGCTTCGTCTCGAGGTAGCGGATGTTCTCCGGGTTGACGTCGCTCTGCAGCGGCACCCGCTCCACGATCTGGAGGCCATACCCCTCGAGACCCGCACGCTTCGTGGGGTTATTCGTCAGCAACCTCATCGTCGAGATGCCGAGGTCGACGAGGATCTGCGCTCCCACACCGTAATCGCGCGAGTCGGGCGAGAACCCGAGCTCGACGTTCGCTTCGACCGTGTCGAGTCCACCGTCCTGCAGCGCGTACGCCTCGAGTTTGTGCCGGAGGCCGATGCCGCGCCCTTCGTGGCCGCGGATATAGACGACGACGCCTTGGCCTTCTTCGTTGATCCGCCGCATCGCTTCCGCCAGTTGCAATCCGCAGTCGCACCGGAAGCTCCCAAGCACGTCTCCGGTGAAGCACTCGGAGTGAACCCGGACGAGAACGTTGTCGCGACCGCTCGGTTCACCTTTGACGAGTGCGACGTGCGTTCGTCCATCGTGGCTCTCGTACGCGATCGCGTTGAACGCGCCGTACGCAGTGGGGATACGCGCTTCGGTGACCCGGTGCACGAGCTTCTCCCATCGCCGGCGATACGCGATGAGGTCCGCGATCGAGATGAGCAAGAGATCGTGTTGTTGCGCGAACCGCTCCAGGTCCTCCAGGCGCGCCATCGTGCCGTCTTCGTTGACGACCTCGCACACGACGCCCGCGGGATAGAGGCCGGCCAACCGGGCGAGGTCGACCGACGCTTCGGTATGACCGGCGCGGCGTAAGACACCGCCGGCCGTGTAGCGCAACGGGAAGATGTGCCCCGGACGGGCGAGATCTGCCGCCTGCGACTGTGGATCGAGCAGCACTTCGATCGTTCGTGCTCGATCTGCGGCCGAGATCCCCGTCGTCGTGCCGTCGCGCGCGTCGACACTGATCGTGAACGCGGTTCCCATCGACTCGGAGTTCTCGGGAGACATGAGCGGCAGGTTCAGCTCCTCGAGCCGTTCGGCTTCCATCGGAACGCAGATGATCCCGGAGCAATACCGGACCATGAACCCGATGTGATCCGCGGTGACCTTCTCGGCGGCGAAGATGAGATCGCCCTCGTTCTCGCGTCCCTCGTCGTCCACGACGATGACCATCTTGCCGGCGCGGATCTGAGCGATCGCATCGTCGATCTTTGCGAACGGCATCAGCGGTTCCTCCATTCGGTTAGACGTTCCACGTATTTAGCGATCACGTCGACCTCGACGTTCACGATCGATCCGGTCTTGAGCTTCCCGAGGGTCGTGGCACTCAGCGTGTGCGGGATCAACGCGACCTGAAACGTCTTCACGCCGACGTCGACGACGGTGAGCGACACACCATCGAGCGCCACCGACCCCTTCGCAACGAGATATCTAAGGAGCTCGGCCGGGGCCTCGAACCAGATCCGACGAGCATCGTCCTCGCGCTCGATGCGCACCACCCGCGCCAGCCCGTCGACGTGGCCCTGGACGAGGTGCCCGCCGAGCCGGTCGGCGAGCCGAGCCGCTAGTTCGAGGTTGACGTTGCCGCCTCGTTTGAGGCTCCCGAGCGTGGATCGAGCGAGCGTCTCCTCGATCGCCTCGAAGCGCAGGGAGCGGCGGGACGCTTTCACGGCCGTGAGACAGACACCGTTAACCGCGACCGAATCGCCCACATGCACGTCGCGAGCAACGCGAGGCGCGTCGATCTCGAGATCCAGGGAGCCGCGCTTCTCGCGCGCACGCGAGACCGTTCCCTGTTCGACGACGATGCCGGTGAACACCGCTAGTGCCTCACGTTCTCGTAGACGACGCGCACGTCGTTGCCGAGCCGTTCGTGCGTCACCAGACGGAAACGCCGAGCATCCGCAATCGAGGAAACGCCTATGTCTCCTATAGCGGGGCCTCCGCTGCCGACCACAACGCCGCCGTAGAAAAGTTCGAGACGGTCGACCAGATCCCGGCGCAACAGTGTCGTGGCGAGCTCTCCCCCGCCCTCGCACATGACCTCGAGCCACGATCGCCTGCCGAACTCGTCGACGAGCGCATCGAGATCGATGCCACTGTCGTCACCGCGCGGAAGTACCACGACCTCGGCGCCGGCCTCTTTCCACGCCGTCTGACGATCGTGCGCCGCTGCGTCGGTCGTAACGACGATCACTTCGGCCCCCGCGTCGAAGACGGCTGCCGTAGGTGCCGTTCGGCCCGACGAATCGACGACGACCCGTGCCGGCTGCCGGCGCGCACGAATGTTGCGCACGGTCAACGCGGGGTCATCCGCGACGACGGTGCCCGCACCGACCATGACCGCGTCGACCTCCTGGCGCCGCGCGTGGACTACGACGCGAGCCTCTTCTTGCGTGATCCACGTCGACGATCCGTCGCGAGCCGCCAGGCGACCATCGAGCGTGAGGGCGAGCTTCAGCGTGACGAGGGGCCGTCCGGTTCGTCGCTGATGGAGGTACGCGACGTTCATATCGGCCGCCTCCTGGGCGAGAACGCCCACCGTGACCGCGACGCCATTGCTCCTCAGATAGGCGAAACCTTCACCGGCCACCCTGTCGTCGGGATCCTCGATGGCAGCAACGACCTTCTCCACACCGGCGTCGACGAGAGCCGGGGCGCATGGAGGCGTGCGGCCGTGGTGCGCACACGGCTCGAGAGTGACGTAGCAGGTGGCGCCGCGCGCGTCCCCGGCGGCTCTCAACGCCACGGCCTCCGCGTGCGGATGTCCCGGCCCCTCGTGGGCCGCGGCGCCGATCACCTTGCCGTCGCGCACCAACACGGCCCCGACGCGCGGATTGGGCGACGTGAATTCGGGTTCGAGCGCGAGTTCGATGGCTCGCCTCATGAATGTCTCGTCGCTCATGCCGTCTCCATAGCCGTAACGGCCTCGACGGAGCAGAGCAGTCAACGCCCGCGCCGGCTCGGCGCGGAACGATTCCGCCCTCTTCTCCCATCCGGACTACCGAGCGTGCTCGGATCACCGTCGGCCTCGGAATCTCACCGAGTCAGCCCG
>JAHWJK010000118.1 GCA_019348445.1 Actinomycetota bacterium
CCGCGCCGGACGCGTGGCTATAATCGCCACCTCTTAGTGAGCCGGCCGGTGGGCGGCGGGCCGGCTCAGCAGACGCCAGGAGGTTTTGTCCGCATGCCCTTGCCCCCTCCGCTAACCGAAGAGCAGCGACGGCAAGCGCTCGCGAAGGCGGCGATCGCGCGACGCAAACGAGCCGAGTTGAAAGACGAGCTGAAGCGCGGCGCCACCAGCTTGAAGGATCTGCTCGGTCGCACCGATGACGAGATCGTCGGCAAGATGAAGGTCTCGACGGTTCTCGAGTCGCTCCCGGGTGTCGGCAGGGTGCGCGCGAAGAAGATCATGGAGCGGCTCGATATATCCGAGTCGCGGCGCATGCGCGGCCTGGGGCAGAAACAGAAAGACAACCTCCTCCAAGAGTTCGCGCGTCGCTAGTTGTCTCACTCCGGTCGGCTCTACGTCATCTCGGGACCTTCGGGGGCGGGCAAGGGAACGGTCATCCGGCAGGTCCTGAAGAAGCATCCGGACATCATGCTGTCGGTCTCCGCCACGACGCGGCCGTTGAGACCGGGCGAACGCAACGGGATCGACTACCAGTTCGTGTCGGTGCCGGAGTTCATCGGGATGAGAGACCGGGGCGAGTTCCTCGAGTCGGCCGAGGTTTACGGCAACTACTACGGAACCCCGCGAGGACCCGTCGACAGCGCGCTGCGAGCCGGACGCGATGTCTTGTTGGAGCTCGATATCCAGGGCGCGGCGTCCGTGAAACGGGCGAAGCCCGACGCGGTCTTGGTTTTCATCGAGCCGCCCTCGTTGGACGACCTTCACGACCGCATCAGGGGACGGGGAACGGAAGACCCCGACGCGTTGTTCAAGAGATTGGAAGCCGCGTACGAAGAAGTGCGGAGCAAGGGCACCTACGACCACATCGTCGTCAACGACGAGGTCGAACGAGCCGCCGATGAACTCGCTCGTATAATCGAGTCCTCTAGATGAAAAGGACGTGATGAAGTGATCGAACCGAAGATCGAGTCGCTGTTGGAGAACACGGACTCGAAATACACGCTCGTGATCCTCGCCGCGCGACGTAGTCGCCAGATCAACTCGTATTTCAGCCAGCTCGGTGAAGGCGTTTCCGAGTTCACGCCACCGCAGGTCTACCTGGGCCCCGATCAGGCACCGAAGGCATTGTCGATCGCGCTCCAAGAGATCGCCGAAGGCACCGTCACCTACGAACGGACCACCGACGGCATCAAGTGATCTAGAACTCTCTACAGACGGGGTGTTCACATGGACGACGCCCACCTGCCCGACCGCTCGCCCGTAGCCGACGTCGCCGCGGCCCTTCAGGGCAAGAAGGTCCTGTTGTGCGTCACCGGAGGGATCGCCGCGTACAAGGTCGCCTACGTCGCACGCGGTCTCGCGCAATCCGGCGCGGACGTTCGTGTCATCATGACTCGCTCGGCGGAGCGCTTCGTCGGCGCGCAGACCTTCGCGTCGCTCACGGGCAACAAGGTTTACACCGAACTCTTTGGTGAGGGGCCGGACGTTCCCCACGTGGAGCTGGCGCGTGGAGCCGACCTCGCCATAGTGGCTCCCGCTACCGCGAACTCGGTGGCGAAGATGGCACTGGGCATCGCGGACGATCTGTTCTCCGCAACCCTTCTAACGGTTCGTTGTCCGATCGTCGTCGCGCCCGCGATGCATACGGAGATGTGGGAGAACGCGGCGACGCAGCACAACGTGCACCTGTTGCTCGAGCGTGGCGTGATCGTCGTTGGTCCGGTCAGCGGCGCGCTGTCGTCGGGAGACGAAGGACCGGGTCGCATGGTCGAGCCGGACGAGATCCTCGGAGCGGCTGCGGAAGTGTTGGTGCGGTCACAGGACCTTGCCGGCAAACGCATCCTCGTGACGGCGGGCGGCACGCAGGAGCCGATCGATCCGGTGCGCTTCATCGGGAATCGCTCGTCGGGTCTGATGGGTATCGAGATCGCGCGCGCTGCGCACGAGCGCGGCGCGAAGGTCACGCTCGTGATCGGGCCGTCGAACGTCCCTCCACCGCCCGGTGTCGACGTGATCCGGGTCAAGACGGCACAGGAGATGAGGGACGAGGTGTTCGAGCTCGCCGGCGATGCCGACGCCATCGTGAAAGCCGCTGCGGTGGCCGACTGGCGGTCCGCCGAGCACGCCGATCAGAAGCTCAAGAAGGCCGCAGGGCCGCCCGAGATCGACCTCGAGCCGACGCCCGACATCCTCTCCGAGCTCGGGCATTCCGGCGGCATCCGCAAGCCCACCTCGATACTGGTCGGGTTCGCCGCCGAGACGCAGCCCGACGCCGGCGCGCTGTCGGCGTTAGCAGAGGAGAAACGCGCCGCCAAAGGGGCCGACATCATCGTCGCCAACGACGTCTCGAGCCCGGACTCGGGCTTCGAAGTCCCCACCAATAGAGCAGTCATCGCCGGGCCGGACGGCGTGATCGATGTCGGTCTCGTCACGAAGCGGGCGCTCGCGAAAGCGCTGGTCGACAGGATCGCGAAGCTTCTCTGACGTCCGGGAGCGTAGCCCTTCCGTCTTAGGATGCGGCCCATGCCTACCGAGGATCTCGATCTCTTCACGTCCGAATCCGTGACCGAGGGCCATCCCGACAAGATGGCCGACCAGATCTCCGACGCGGTGCTCGACGAGATCCTTGCCGACGACCCGTTCGGCCGCGTCGCCTGCGAGACGCTTATCACTACCGGGCTGGTCGTCGTAGCCGGCGAGATCACCACGTCGACCTACGTCGACATCCCGTCGGTGGTACGGCGCACGATCACGGACATCGGCTACACGAGCTCGAAGATCGGTTTCGACGGCGAGACGTGCGGGGTCAGCGTCGCGATCCAGGAGCAGAGCCCGGACATCGACAAGGGCGTGACGCAGTCGCATGAGGAGCAGGTGGGCGCCGCCGCCGACGAACTCGACTCGCAGGGTGCGGGGGATCAGGGAATGATGTTCGGCTTCGCGTGCCGCGAGAACGAAGACATGATGCCGATGCCCATCTGGCTCGCGCATCGCTTCGCTCACAGGATGTCGGAGGTCCGCAAGGCCGGCGTTCTCCCGTACCTCCGTCCCGACGGGAAGGTCCAGGTGACGATCGGCTACGAAGGCCGGACCCCCAAGGTGCTCGACACCGTGATCATCTCGAGTCAGCACCAACCGAACGTCGACATCGAAACCCTCCTGAAGCCCGATCTCCTCCAGCACGTGATCGAACCGCTGGTCCCGCCAACGCTCGATGCCGAGAACGTCAAGGTTCTCGTCAACCCGACCGGGTTGTTCGAGATCGGTGGTCCCCGTGCCGACACGGGCCTTACCGGGCGCAAGATCATCATCGACACTTACGGCGGGATGGCTCGCCACGGCGGGGGCGCGTTCTCCGGGAAGGACCCGACGAAGGTCGATCGCTCGGCGGCATACGCCGCGCGTTACGTGGCCAAGAACGTCGTTGCGGCGGGGCTTGCGGAACGCTTCGAGATGCAGATCGCGTACGCGATCGGTGTCGCTCACCCGGTGTCGGTGTTCGCAGAGACATTCGGGACCGAGACCGTCGATCCCAAGAAGATCGAGAGAACGGTCCTCGAGACGTTCGACCTACGCCCGGCCGCGATCATCAGGGATCTCGATCTCAGGCGTCCGATCTACAAGAACACCGCGGCCTACGGACACTTCGGCCGCAGCGACAAGGACTTCACGTGGGAGCGCACCGACAGAGCCGATGAGCTCCGGCGTCTCCTCGGCTGAGTCCGCTCCCGTAGTCGACGTCGTCCCCCTCGTTCCCGCGTGGCGTCTGAGCCGCACCTTTTCCTATCGCGTTCCCCCGAAGCTGGAGGGGAAGGTGGAGCCGGGGTCGTTGGTTC
Organism: Actinomycetota bacterium; assembly: GCA_019348445.1. Taxonomy (GTDB): domain Bacteria; phylum Actinomycetota; class CADDZG01; order CADDZG01; family WHSQ01; genus JAHWJK01. Next base: position 3,876 of record JAHWJK010000118.1, read on the forward strand.
GCATCCCGCTGGGGTCGCGCAAGGTCCGGGGCGTCGTCGTCGACATCCGCGGGCCGGACGAGGGCGAGCTCGAAGACGTTGCGGGCGTGGTGATCCCCGTGCCGATCGCGCCGCCCCCGCTGACCGACCTGCTCGACTGGCTCTCCGACCGTTACGTCTCGCCGCGCGGACAGACCTATGCGCGCGTCGTCCCGCCCCGGGTCCGCGCCAGACGTCACGAAGGCTCCGAGCCACCAGGCGCCGAGGAGCCGAAGGTCGTCCCGAGTTACCGGGGGGGCGTCGAGTTATTGAGAGCGATAACCGAGGGTCGATCGGGAACGTGGTGTTTGCGGGCGATGCTCGGCGAGGACCGGGGCCGGGTGATCTCCGAGCTCATCGCCGCCGCCGTGCCCGCGGGAACCGCTCTCGTCGCCGTCCCCGAAGTCAGGTTCGGTTCCGCGACCCTCGACTCGATCTCGGCCGCGTTCCCGGACGCGTGTCGCGTGGACTCCGCGGTTGGCGACGCCGATAGAAGCGCGGGGTGGATCGCTCTTGCCGGCGGAGCGACCGTCGGTGCGGGAGGTCGTGCATCCGTGCTCGCCCCGGCTCCATCGCTACGACTGATCGTCGTCGACGAGGAGAGCCACCGCACCTACAAGGAGGATCGGTCGCCGCGCTTCGATGCTCGTCGCGTTGCGATAGAGCGCGCCCGACTACAGGGAGCGATCTGTGTGCTCGTCAGTACCGCGCCCTCGGTCGAAACCGGAGGAGCCGCTCTGTCCGGTGCATTCGCGTCTGTCGAACCCAGCCGGAGCACCGATCGCGCGACCCGTCCACTGATCGAGTTCGTTCCGAAGCCGACGGATCGCGCGATCTCTCACGATCTCCACGAACGGATCCGCGACACGTTGCGCGACGGGGGCAGGGTTGCGCTGCTGGCTCCGGTCAGCGGCTACGCCCGCGCGCTGTGGTGCGCCGAGTGCCGGCGGTCGGTTCGCTGTCCGCGCTGCGAAGCGGGGATGATCTACGGGCATTCCGCGCGGGAGATCCGGTGTCCGCGCTGCAAGCTCGACGGTCCGGCCCCCGATACATGCCCGAACTGCGGAGCGAACGACTTCCGTTTCGTAGGCGCCGGCAGTGAGCGACTCTCGGAACAACTCGCGAAGTCGTTCCCTCGGGCCAACGTCGTCAGGATGGACCCGGGGCGCGCCCACGACCTCGAGCGGGGCCG
>JAHWJK010000119.1 GCA_019348445.1 Actinomycetota bacterium
CGTCCTTCCGACGACCACATCCAGGTGACCGAGCTGACGCTGGAGCGCGCGAAGCGACTCGTCGAGATGAACAAGGACGTCATGATCCTGCTCGACGGCATCACGCGTCTGTCGCGCGCCTACAACCTCGCGACGCCGGCCTCCGGGAGGATCCTCTCCGGAGGTGTCGACTCCACCGCGCTGTACCCGCCGAAGCGTTTCTTCGGTGCGGCGCGGAACATCGAGGAAGGCGGGTCGCTCACGATCCTTGCAACGGCTCTCGTCGAAACCGGGTCGAGGATGGACGAGGTCATCTTCGAGGAGTTCAAAGGGACCGGTAACTGGGAGCTCAGGCTCGACCGGAAGATGTCGGAGAAACGCATCTTCCCGGCCATCGACATCCAGGCGTCTGGTACCCGTAAGGAGGAACTCCTGCTGACCCCCGAGGAGCTGCAGCTGACGTGGCGCCTCCGGCGGGTCCTGCATGCGCTCGCAGAGGGCGGCGCGCTCGAGCTACTGATCGACAAGATGAAGGCAACGAACGGCAACGCGCAGTTCCTCAGGGAGATCTCGAAGGCCCCCGTCAAGGGCGAATAACCCTTCTTTCTAAACATCCGGGTGCTATAGGGGCCCGATGTTTAGAAAGAACAAGGGATGAGGGGAGGCAGCTGGGTGTTCCTGGGACTGGGTCTGCCGGAATGGCTGACTATCATCGGTCTGGTCGGTGGGCTGTGGCTCACCTTCAGGATGATGGCCCGAGCCTCGGTTGCCTACGAGCGGGCCCGCGAGAGACGAGAGCAACAGCAACAGGAAGCTGAGGGACAACGAGATGAAACAAGGGATCCATCCTGACTACGTAGAGACGCAGGTCACGTGTTCCTGCGGGAACGCCTTCACCACGCGCTCCACGAAGCCCGACTTGCACGTCGAGCTGTGCGACCAGTGCCATCCCTTCTACACGGGCAAGCAAAAGCTGGTCGATACCGGTGGTCGCGTCGAGCGCTTCCAGAAGAAGTACGCGAATCGTTCGCAGCCGAAGCGCGCGGCGCAGGCTCCCGAAGCCGACCAAGCTCCCGAACAAGACGCCCGATCTTCCGAAGCACCTAGTTCCTAAGGTGCACCACTAGTGGCCGAGCAGGCCGCGCCTCAACCGCGTCCGTCGATCGGGGGCCAGGCCGTCCTCGAGGGTGTGATGATGCGCGGCCCGAAGTCGTGGTCGGTCGCGTGCCGCAAGCCGGACGAGACGATCGCAGTTACGAAAAGTCCTCTACCGACACTGGCGGAGCGTCATAAGTGGCTGAAGTGGCCGATGTTCCGCGGGGTCCTCGTGCTGGGCGAATCGTTGTCGATCGGGATCAAGGCATTGATGATCTCCGCCAACCACGCGCTCGAGGAAGAAGACGAGCAGCTAACGGACAAGCAGCTCGGGTGGTCACTAGGCTTCGCGATGATCCTGTTCATGGGCATCTTCACGGCCCTTCCGCTGCTCGCCACCTCGCTGATAGAGAACGTGTCCAACAGCGATCTGTCGACGGACGAGCCGTTCCTCTTCAACGTGATCGAGGGGTTCATCCGGTTGTCGATCTTCGTCGGATACCTATTGATCATCGGACAGTTCAAAGACATCCGTCGGGTCTTCGAGTACCACGGCGCGGAGCACAAGACCATCTATGCCTACGAGAACGGGGACCCGCTCGACCCGAAGATCATCGACGACAAGTACCCGACGCTCCACGTTCGCTGCGGGACCAACTTCCTGTTCATCGTTCTCTTCCTCACGATCGTGGCGCACTTCGTGATCGATCTCTTCATCGGCGGGCCGCTGTTGCCGCGACTCGGGATCAGGCTGGGAGCGATCCCGCTGCTGGCAGGGTTCTCTTACGAGGTCATCAAGCTTGCGTCGCGGAACGAGAAGTCGTTGCTCTTCCGGATCTCGATGTTGCCCGGCCTCGCTCTGCAGCGGATCACAACGAAGCCTCCCTCCTACGACCAGATCGAGGTCGCGATCGCCGCGATGAAAGCCGTGGCCGAGGACATCGAGAACACCGGCGAAGACGCGCCCCCGGCACCGGAAGCCCCAGAAGCGCCCGTCTCGTAACGCCTGGAGCATCGATGCAACTGCCGGAAGAACGACTGAAGGAAGCAGAGACCCGGTTCGAGGAGATCGAACGCGCCCTTGTCGATCCCGACGTCGCGGGTCGTCCCGACGAGATCAAGAATCTCGGCAAGGAGCACTCGGAGCTCAAGCCCCTGGTCGAAGCGTGGCGCTCGTACCGCGCCGCCCAAGAGAATCTCGCGGAGGCGAAGTCGATGCTCGGCGACGCGTCGCCCGACGACAAGGGCTACCTCGAGGACGAGATCCGCACCGAGGAGGCCGAGCTCGATCGGCTGGCATCGGCTATCGCCGAGATGCTCATCCCGAAGGATCCCAACGATGAACGGAACGTGATCGTCGAGATCCGAGCCGGCGCCGGGGGAGACGAGGCCGGACTATTCGCGGCCGAGCTCGCTCGTATGTACCAACGTTTCGCCGAATCGAAGAGGTGGAAGACGGAACTCCTGTCGACGAACGAGAGCGGCATCGGCGGCTACAAAGAAGTCATCTTCGAAGTGAAGGGCAAGGGCGCATGGTCCCGGCTGAAGCACGAAGGCGGCGTTCATCGCGTCCAGCGCGTTCCGGTCACCGAGTCGAGCGGCCGGATCCACACGTCCACCGTCGGCGTGCTCGTTTTGCCGGAAGCCGAAGAGGTAGACGTCCACATCGATCCGAACGACCTGCGCATCGATGTCTACCGGTCCAGCGGCCCCGGTGGTCAGTCGGTGAATACGACGGATTCCGCGGTGCGCATCACGCACCTCCCGACCGGGGAGGTCGTGTCTTGTCAAGACGAGAAATCGCAGCTCCAGAACAAGGAGAAGGCACTCCGCATCCTTCGTGCGCGCCTATTGCAGGTCGAACAAGAGCGTCAGCACCAGGAGCAGGCAGCGGCACGGAAAGAGCAGGTGCGTTCGGCAGACCGCTCCGAGCGGATCCGCACGTACAACTTCCCCGAGAACCGCGTGAGCGATCATCGGATCAATCTCACGCTGTACCGATTGGCAGAGATCCTCGAAGGTGATCTCGACGAGTTGATCGACGCGCTGGTCATGAACGAGCGCCGCGAGAATCTCGGAGAAGACTCCTGATCACATTCTCTGCACTCGTCGACGAGATCGCCACGACGCTGTATGCGGCCGGGATCGAAAACGCTCATCAGGAGGCGCGCTGGTTGATCGAAGCCGCGCTCGACGGACGGCCTATGCCCCCAACCGGCTATTTCGACGATGATGTGCGGGAAGTCGCAAAGTCGCTCGCATCGCGGCGTGTGGCGGGAGAGCCGTTGCAATACGTAACGGGTATCGCCGGGTTCAGGAAGTTGGAGCTCGCGGTCGGGCCGGGCGTTTTCGTGCCGCGGCCGGAGAGCGAGGTTCTCGTCGACCACGCCCTGACGCGTCTCCCCGACGGCGGCACGCTAGTAGACATCGGCACCGGATCGGGAGCGATCGCGCTCGCGATCGCCGATGAGCGAAGCGACGCCAAAGTGTTCGGTACCGATGCCTCTCGTCAGGCGCTCGACTGGGCCCTAGCGAACAAGTCAAAGCTCACCTCGACGGCAGAGTTCCTCGAAGGCGATCTCTTCGAGCCGCTTCCCGAGGACATCCGGGGCGCGGTCGACGTCGTCGTGTCGAACCCGCCGTACATCGCAGACGACGAACGGACGGCGCTACCGGTCGACGTCGTGGATCACGAACCGCACGTCGCGTTGTTCTCGGGTTCGGACGGAACCTCGATCATCCAGCGCATCGCTCCAGCGGCGACCGAGTGGTTGCGCCCCGGCGGGTGGGTGTTGATCGAGATATCTCCGCATCTCCAGACGGTCGTGCCCCAGGTGTTACACCGACACGGTTACACGGACGTCACGGTCCACCCCGACCTCGCGGAACGGCCACGGGTGGTCGAAGCTCGACGACCGTGAACGAGCAACTGTTTGCCGCGCTTCGTAACGGGGACGTCGTCGTGATCCCTACGGATACGGTCTACGGGCTTGCATGCTTGCCGCGGCTCCATGAGGCAGTAGAAAAGGTGTTCGCTCTGAAGGGGCGTCCGGACGACAAACCGCTTCCGGTCCTCGGCGACGGCATCGGGACGCTCGAGACCGTCGCTACCTTTGACGACCGCGCCGTCGAACTCGCTCGGCGGTTCTGGCCGGGTCCGCTGACCCTCGTGCTGCCGCGGGCGGCAGCGTTCCGTCACGACCTCGGCGGCGACGATCACGCGACCGTCGCGGTTCGCGTCCCCCAGAACGAAGTAGCACTGGAGCTCTTGAGCCACATCGGTCCGCTGGCTACGACCAGCGCGAACCGATCGGGCGAGGCCCCCGCGACGAGCGCGGCCGAGGCGAAGGCGATCTTCGGAGACCACGTTGCTGGTTACCTGGACGGCGGTCCGTGCCGCGGGTTGCCGTCGACGGTGTTGTCGCTCGTCGGGCCGCCGCGCGTTCTGCGCGAAGGTGCGCTCGCGGCCACCGAGGTACTCGCGTCATGAAGGTGTTGTTCGTCTGCACCGGCAACATCTGCCGCTCGCCGATGGGCGAAGCGTTGTTGCGTCATCGCCTGAACGAACGCGGCTGTAACGACATCGAGGTGGCTTCGGTAGGCACGTGGGCTTACTACGGGCGCGAGCCGACGGTCGAAGCCATCGAGACGTTGCGGAAGCGGGGGGTCGACCTATCGGTCCATCGCTCGCGGCCCGTCGAGATGGATGAATTGCGCGCAGCAGATGTGGTGGTCGCGATGACCAGTGTTCACGTCCGGGAGATCGCGTCGCTGGCCCCTGATGTCGTCGACCGGATCGTCTTGATGAAAGAACTCAAGGAGATCGAACCTGCCGGGGTCCCGGCCGACGCCGACCCGAGCCGGCGCGTCGCCGCGTTGCTGCGCGGCAAGCGGCCCAAGCGCAGGCGCAATCTCGACGTGGACGACCCGATGGGACTTCCTATCGGGGCGTATGAGCGAGCAGTTCGCGAGATCGACGAAGGCGTCGAGGT
>JAHWJK010000120.1 GCA_019348445.1 Actinomycetota bacterium
TTGTTCGGATACTTCGACGAGGCGGCTGAAGAGGTCGTCCAGAAACTGCACGAGATCAACGCGGTCGCCAATGCCGGTGACATAGCGCGCATGCGGGCCATCGTCCGCTGCGACCAGAAGCGGGTTTATCGACGCGACGACTCTTTCGATATGGCGCGGTGGCTGGCGCTCGAACTCGGCATCTCGTGCTGGAAGGCCGCGCGGTGGCTGCGTGCCGGATACGCCCTCGACGAGTTACCTGTGATGGCCGCGGCTTACGAGCGCGGAGAACTCTCGACGGACAAGTTCGTCGAACTCGCTCGCTTCGTCACGCGCGACAACGAGGAAGAACTGCTCGCCTGGGCAAAGCGGACCTCTCCCGCGGGCATCCGCGCCCGCGCCGACCAGGAACTTCGCGCACCGTCGCAAGAGACGCGTGACTCCGACCGGTGGAGGACGCTCGACTGGGAGTGGGACGAGAGCAAAACGAGGCTGTCGTTGTGGGGCTCGTTGCCCGCCGATCACGCGACCAGGTTCGTAAAGTCGGTGGAGCGGCTGGCGAGCAAGATGCCGACCAGTCCCGAGGATCCCGCAGACAACGTCGAGGCGCGCCGAGCGGATGCCCTGGTGGCGATGGCGTCGGCGTCGATCGCGGATGACCAGAACGCCGATCGCGCGACCGTCGTCGTTCACGCGGACGTCGACACGATCCTCGAGAGCGACCGCAACGGCGTGCTCCACGGCGGCCTGCCCCTTCCTCCAGAAGCCGCCGCCCTGGTCTCGTGTGACTCCCGGGTGCAAACGGTCCTTCATGACGACGACGGCGAGATCTTCCACGTCGGCTCGCCGTCCTACGTCGTCCCGAAGTGGCTGCGGCGCCAGGTCGAGCACCGGGACGGCTACCGCTGCCCCTTCCCGAACTGCGGCAGCAAAGCCTTCACAGACGTTCACCACATCGTCCCGTGGCCCAGAGGCCGGACCGAGCTATCGAATCTGATCCTGGTGTGTCGCTCCCATCACCGCTTGATCCATATCCACGGCTGGCACGTCAAGCTCGGAAAAGACGGCATGACCCAATGGTTCCGGCCCGACTGGACACCGTATTCTCCGCGCCCTGCCCCGGAACCGACTACGGCTTAACGGCCGGCCGAATAACTGGATACGCTCTTCCTTCACGATCCGATGCGCTGGTTTGAAAGGGGAGTGGTGCATGAAAAGAGTGGACGGCATCCGAGCAGTGACCTACGACTGCTGGGGAACGCTTCTGAAGGATCGTGATTGGAAGGGCGCTTACGAACACCGCGTGAGCGCCCTTGATCGTTTCCTGGGCATAGGCACCGACGAATGCCGCAAGCTGCTCGATGAGGCATGGGCGCACCACGACGAAGCGTGGAAGCAAGTGGAGACGTTCGGCCCGGGTCGCATGGCCGCGTACTGTCTCGAAGCGAAAGGGATCTTCGACGACGACAAGATCAACGAGCTGACGAAGGAATTCGAAGAGGCGAGCATCGAGCTGGGCGTGGATGCGGTTGACGGGGCGGCAGAGACGCTGGCTGCGCTACGAGAAGCCAACATCCGAACCGCGCTCGTCTGTGACACCGGATTCACGCCGGGCCGCGTCGTGCGCCAACTACTCGAAGACAACGGGCTCGCGCAGTACATCGAAGCCTTCTGTTTCTCCGACGAGGTCGGAGTCCCGAAACCCGGTTCCGAGATATTCGAGAAGGCGCTTGCCGAGTTGGGCGTTCGTCCACCGGAAGCCGTCCACATCGGCGACCTGCGCAGGACCGACATCGCGGGCGCTCGGAGCATGGGCATGCACGCGATCCGGTTCCGCGGCGTGCACGACGACGAGAGCGACGCGCGCGAGGCGCGCATGATCATCGACTCGCACCAGGAGCTGCTGGACATCCTGGGATTGGCTACTTCTTAAGGAAGGCCGGAAGGCCTCGTTTCATCACCGCACCGATGACTTTGTCGCGCACGCGATGGGGGATCCGCCCCTCGACGTAGGCTCGCCAATGCGCGTCGATGCCCACGAGGTAACGCAAGCGCGGGCGTCGCGATGTCAATGCGTGCTCGACGGCGTCGGCGACCTTGCGGGCCGGGACGCCCGTGCGATCCATGAACGCGTTGATCTCCTGCCCGGTTTCGATCAGGTCGCGATAGAGAGCTCGAGCTTCGGCCGGGAGCCGTTCGAATCGTTCCTCGGCCTTGTCCCAGATCGGCGTCGAGATGTTCCCCGGCTCGATAACCGCGACATGGATACCGAACGGCCGCAGTTCGTTGCGCATCGCATCCGTGATCGCTTCGACCGCCCATTTCGACGCGGAGTAGGGACCGAGTAGTGGGATAGCGGGGGAACGTCCGGCGACGGAACCCATGTTGACGATGCGCCCCTGGCTGGCGCGCAGCGGTGGGAGGAACACTTGTGTCGTCGCGACCATCCCCACGACGTTGACGTCGAACTGCGCCCGCAGCTCGTCAGGCGTAACGAATTCGAGGGGGCCGTGCACGACGATCCCGGCATTGTTGACGAGCGCGTCGAGGTGCGGACCGTTCTCCTTCTCGAAGGTTTCCCGCGCTGATTCGATGGATGCGCGATCCGTAACGTCGATGAAGAGGGGAGTGACGCGGTGATCCTCCTCCCGGAGCGACGCGGCGTCTTCTTCCTTCCGGACCCCCGCATAGACCTTCCAGCCGGCTCCGGCTAGGTGCAAGGCGCAGGCGCGTCCGATCCCGGTCGAGGCGCCGGTGATGATTACCGTCCGGGCGTGGCTCAATACGCCTTCGCCCAGGTTGCCCTTTCGGTACCGGGGTTCCCGCACACGAGACACGGTCCGCCCGGATCCTCGCGTTCCAGCGGAAGGACGCGGATCGACGCGCTGGTCTCCGCGCTGACCTTCTCTTCACACTGAGCGTCGCCACACCACGGCGTGATCCAGAAGCCACCCTCCGCGGCGACTCCTTCTCGTACCTCGTCGAAGGTCGCGGCCTCGTGGGTATTCGCATCCCGGAACGCGGTCGCGTCGTCGCGCAGCGCCTTCTGCACCGCGTTGAGCACCGAGGCCATGTCCGCGATGGCGCTGTCGGTCGCGACCGTGCGCTTCTCGCCGGTCACACGATCGACCATCACGACGTGATCGGCTTCGACGTCGCGCGGGCCGAGCTCCATTCGGACGGGAACGCCTTTGAGCTCCCATTCCGCGAACTTGAAGCCGGGACGGTGTTGATCGCGATCGTCGACCTTCACCCTGACGCCGTTGCCGACGAGACCATCCTTGATCTTCGTCGCGACCTCGAGAACCCGCGTCCTCTCGTCGTCGGTCTTGTAGATGGGCACGATGACGGCTTGCGTCGGTGCTACCGCAGGCGGCAGCCGAAGCCCCTTGTCGTCGCCGTGGGCCATGACCGTTCCTCCAACCATGCGGGTCGACCAGCCCCACGATGTTCCCCACGCGTATTCCTGCTCTCCCTGATCCGTGAGGAACTTCACGTCGTAAGCCTTGGAGAAGTTCTGCCCCAGGAAGTGTGACGTGCCGCACTGCAGCGCGCGCTTGTCGCGCATCATCCCTTCGATCGGAAACGTCTCGTCGGCGCCGGGGAAACGTTGTGCTTCGGACTTGCGTCCCGCCAACACCGGAACGCACAGGATGTCTTCCGCGACCTCGCGGTAGATCTCCAGCATCTGCAGCGCCTCTTCCCACGCCTCATCCCGTGTCGCGTGCGCGGTGTGGCCTTCTTGCCACAGGAACTCGCTCGTCCTCAGGAACAACCGCGTCCGCAGCTCGTAGCGCATGACGTTGCACCACTGGTTGTAGAGGAGAGGCAGATCGCGATAGCTCTGGATCCAGTTCGAGTACGCGCTCCAGATCGTCGCTTCGGAGGTCGGCCGGATCGCCAACGGCTCCTCGAGTTCCTTGCCGCCGCCCTGCGTCACGGTCCACACCTCGGCCGAGAAACCCTCGAGATGCTCCTCTTCTCGCGCGAGGACGCTATAGGGGATCAGCAGCGGAAACATGAGGTTCTCGTGCCCGGTCGCTTTGAAGCGATCGTCGAGAGCGCGCTGCATGTTCTCCCACAGCGCGTAGCCGTACGGCTTGATCACTTGCGAGCCGCGAGCGGATCCGTGCTCGGCCATGCCCGCCTGTTTGACGACCTCCTGATACCAGCCGGGGAAGTCTTCGGATTGCTTCGGTAGTCCTTTGCTCATCTCTCTCCGATGATCTCGATGTCGAGGCTGCGCGAACCCGGCTGCGTGAGCTCGACGAGTAGCACACGCTGCCACATCCCCAGATGCAGCCGTCCATCCTCGATCGGGAGGACCACCGATGACGAACCGAGCAACGCGTGCGAGCGGTTCTCGTTGGTTGCCTTGAGACGTTCGAGTGCCTTCTTCAGGTCTTCGAGAAGCCCGCTTTCGCGTTCGTTCACCATGATGCTGCACACATCTCCCGGCGCGAAGACGATCGCGCGACCGTGGCGTACGTGTGACTCGGTTACGACGCGGCCGATCTCGTCGGTGACGTCGACGAAGTCCGGGACCGAGCGCGTGCGTGCTTCACATCGCGTCTCGTAAGCGGCCATCGGAGTCGCATGCTGCATCGTCCGTGACTCCGCGGCAAACGCGTCATCAACAGTTGGGTGCGCATCACCTGTGGATTTCATGTGGATGTCCAAGATTAATTCGCGGTCCATTCAACTTTTCGATTCCTGCCGTTGACACCCTCGCACGCGCGCAAATATGTTCCGTTGGTCCCAAGCAGCCGGACCAGAGTGCCCGCCGCACCGAGCCTCTCCGGAGGACCGGAACGGTCGGAACCGCTGGCCCGCAGCGTCGTTTCGCTCAGCCGAGGCGGCGCTGGGGGAAGGCTCCGAGAGATCGGTGCCTCGCAGGTTTCGATCCGCAACGCGGTGCACCTCGGCGAGGTTGCTTGGGACCTTGGATTGAGAGGCCCGAGTGGCCCGAGGACAACGCTCCAATAACCGGCCTCACGGTTCGGCTACCGAGCGGCCCCCCGGGCGCTCGGGTCTCTTGTTTT
>JAHWJK010000121.1 GCA_019348445.1 Actinomycetota bacterium
CGCGCGGCTCACCTGCAGTGAGTTCCCCACCACGTCGACGACGACCACGTTCTCTCCTGCCTTGATCTCTTCGGTGCTGGTTGCGGTGAAGGTGCGCGTCATCCCCTCGTGCTGAACCGAGACGCGTCCCGATTTCCCCGGCACGATCGCGAGCGTGCACATGCCGCGGGCGTTGACGAGTTGAGCGATGCCGAATGCTTGCGGCGCTTCCTGTTTCCGCAACGCCGCGAAGAACGCCGCGGCGAGACCCCCGAAGACCGCGGCCGATGCGAGCCCGATCAGCACCGATATCCCCGCGCTCACGCTGAATGCGCCGAGTGCCAGCAGCCCTCCGGCTCCGAACGCGGCGATCGCCGTGAACAGCACCGGCGTCAGCGCAACTGAATCGCCGATATCGAAGTCGAGGAAATCGAGGAAGTCGAAGACGTCGCCGAAGACGAGCGAGAGGACCAGGAAGGCGACCCCTAACCCGAGGGCGATCCAGTACCAGACCTCGAGCGACATAGTGCGACTTTAGAGGTTCGCGACCTCGGATGTGAGGGACGAAGAAAGGGCGCCCGCAGGCGCCCTTTCCCGTTTCGTCAGGACCGACGAAAGTCGTGTCTTGCTCTGACTATTTGAGGCCTTTGACCGTGAAGGCGTCGAGGCCGCGGTGCATGTCGTTCGTGTAGAGCTTGCCGTCGTGCCACAGCGCCGAATACGTGGCGGAGTCCTTCGCCATGAAGTAGGCCACCTCCACCGGCACCGCGGTCTGGTCGATGTTCAGGACCGACCACCCACCGGTGAACCAGGTGACCGCGAGGTTGTGCGTCCCGGGCATCCAGTCGAGGCCGTGGCTGAGGCACCACGAGTCGACCCAGCCGGCGAGGGTGCCGATGCCGTTGTGGACACGGCCGCCCCGCGGCGGCGCCATGCTTCCCATGGGGACCGGAACCTGCGGGTTAGAGATGTCGTAGATCCACACCCGGCCGGTCGGCGACTGCCCGGTGTGGCATTCGTGAAGGGCGAAGGCCTCGTCGTCGATCGCGAGGTACTTGCCGTCCGAACTTGCGACCGCGTAGTGGGTGTACTGCATGAGCGGGTTGACGATCTCACTCAACAGCGTCGGCTTCAGCGGGTTCGAAACGTCCCAGATCTGGACCTGACCGCTACCGACGGCTCCGGCGCAGAAGCCGAGCTTCTTGCCCTTGCTGACGTGGAAGCTGATGTCGTGACAGTCCATCGTGTAGGTCTTGAATGTCGCCACTACGACCGGCTTCTTGGGGTTCTTCACGTCGACGATCGCGGGGCCGGCATTGCCTCCGCCGGCGAGCCCGCCACCTGCGGTGTAGACGTAGCGCCCGCCGGGGAACGGCTTGAGCGTGTGGTTCTTGCCGGTCGCAACGGAACCGATCTTGCGCGGCTTCTTGGGGTTGCTGACGTCGATCGTCATGAGACCGTTGCCGGCTTCTGGCGCGCACTGGTTGACGTGAAAGCCCATCACGACGAGACCGGGACGAACGACCTCGACGTCGTTGTCGTTACCGGGGCAATCGAGCTTGCCGACCTGCTTCGGCTTCTTGCCCGAAACGTCGAAGACGTACAGACCGCCTTGCTTGCTGTTCTCGCCGCGACGCGTCTCGCCGTCGAGTTGCCCCGAGTAGACGTATTTGCCGTCGGCTGCGAGCTCGGTGCCACCCGTGTACTGGATGTCGTCGAGCAGGGTGACGTTCTTGGACTTCTCATACTTCGCCTCGGCGCCTGCCGCGGGCGCGAGCGCCGCCACCACGAGGCAAGCGAGAAGGCTTGCGAAGAGCTTCTTCATGTCCTGTTCTCCCTGTGAATGTCGTGCTGGTTGCCGTAGGACTTCGCCCCGGCACGCCGCAGTCCTGCAGGCGCGAAAAGGGGCGCCCGAAGGCGCCCCTTTTGTCACCAAATTGTCACGAAGTGACGGTTCCTAGCCCTGCGGCTTGATCCTGTGTAGCCCCCTGGTCTGGAACACGTCGAGTCCCCTGGTCCGGTCGTTGGCATAGATGCGGCCCCGGTGCCAATACGCAGACCAGTAGTTCGTGTAGTCCTTGCCGGTCCCCATGTAGTGACGGATCTCTTTCGGGTTGGCCATGTCGGAGAAGTCGATGACGTTCATCCCCGCGGCGTACCAGGATGCGACCATCACGTAGGTGCCCCGCACGAAGTTGAAGAGGTGTGCCGTGCACCAGTTCGCCCTGGAACTAGCGGTCGAATCCTGACCGCGCGGGATCGAGTAGTAGCCCATCGGCTCGGGCGTCATCGGGTTCTCGATGTTGTAGATCCACAACGCGCCCGTAGGTCCGCCCTCGCACTCATGAGACCCGAAGTTCTCGTCCCCGACGATCATGTACTTGCCGTCGAAGGTCACCGCGACCGAGTGTGGGAAGACCATCTGCGGCTGCGGGATGTGCGCGATCGTCACCGGGTGCAGCGGGTCCGAGACGTCCCAGATCTGCGTTTCTCCGCCGCCCGCACAGAACGCGAGCTTCTTGTCTTTCTTGACGTGGAAGGTCACGTCGTGGCAGCCGGTCGGGTTCGGGGTGTAGGTCGACACGACCTTCGGCTTGTTCGGATCGGAGACATCGATGATCTGCTCGATCGCGTTGCCGTTCGCGAGGCCGCCGGGGGATGCATAGATGATCGGCTTACCTGGGTACTTCGTGAGGGTGTGCGTTCCACCCGGGAGGTCGTCGACCGAACCGAGGTACTTCGCGTTCTTCGGATCGGAGACGTCGATCAGCCGGATGCCTTGGCTGTTGCCGCCCGCGCAGGTCGAGTTGTGATAGCCGACCGCGATGAGGCCGCGCTTCACGACCGCTACGTCGTTCTGCGACCCCGGACACGGGATGAACGAGACCTTCCGCGGCGCGCCCCTCTTCCTGTGTTTGAAGACGTGGACGCCGCCGTTCTCGCCCTGCTGCATCGCGTAGATGAACCGCCCCTTGAACGCGATGTCGGTGCCACCGATGAAATAGTCGTCTGACGTTTCGGGTGGATAGTTCGTGCCCTTGTAGCGGAACTCGGCAAGGACTTTGATGCCTTTCGACTTGTCGATCGCCGCGCCGGCCGGCGTCATCATCACGCCGAGTAGGGCCGCGGCCAGAGCCATGCTTATCGCGCGTTTCAAGGGACCCCCTCTAGGTTCGTCGTCGTTTTCTCCCTATTGGTAGTGGTTCGGCGGCGACTCAAGTGCTCCTGCGGCTCGTGCAGAGAGGTCGCGCAGAACCTCGATGTCTCGTTCGAAGATCCTCCGCATCAACGGCTTGAACGCGATCAGTCCCAGCGCTCCGAGGAGGCCGAGCGGAGGATGCAGCTCCTCGCGCCAGAAGGCGCGGCTCCGGCCTGGTCCCGACCGCGCCAGGTAGATCTCCCCGTGGCCGGTCACCCATCCGAGATGGTCGATCACGAGCCGGCGAGGAGGGTCCCACACCGATACTCGGATCCGGTCTCGCGTCTCGATCCCACCGATCCGGATCGTCGCCTCCGCCTCGACGCCGACGCCCTCACGATGGGGAGAGGTGACGACGAAGTCCGACGCCTCCAGCATCCAGTCGCCCTGGCGTTCCCAGTCGGTCACGAGCCGCCACACCACCTCCGGCGGCGCCGCGACCGTTGCGGCCATCTCGAGAACGACCGGCCAGCCCCGGGCGATGACCGCCGGGACGCGGGGCATCAGGAGGACAGCTTCTTGCGCAGGAGCTCGTTGACGACGCCGGGGTTCGCGGTGCCGCGCGATTTCTTCATGACCTGACCCACCAGGAAGCCGATCGTGTTCGTCTGACCACCCCGTACCTTCTCCGCCGCGTCCGCGTTCTCCGCGATCACCTCGTCGACTATGGCTTCGATCGCGCCCGCGTCCGTGACCTGCTCGAGCCCCTTGTCCGCCGCCACGGCCGCTGCGTCACGACCGGTTTCGAACATGCCCTGCAGCACGAGCTTCGCTTGTTTCCCCGAGACCTTCCCGGAGTCGACGAGCTCGACGAGCCCGGCGAGCTGTTCGGGTGCGATCTTCGACTCGTGGAGCTCGATCCCGGCTTCGTTCAGCAACCCGAAGAGGTCGGCGATGATCCAGTTGACCACCTTCTTCGCATCACCCTGGTAGGCGTCGGCGGCTTTCTCGAACCAGTCCGCGGTCGCGGTCGACGTCGTGAGCAGCGCGATATCGGCGTCCCCCAGTCCGTACTGCGACGCGAAGCGTTGTCTGCGCGCTGCCGGCAACTCCGGAAGTGAATCGCGGACGCGCTGGATCCACTCATCGGACGGCTCGAACGGCACCAGGTCCGGCTCCGGGAAGTAGCGGTAGTCGAACGCGAACTCCTTGGTGCGGAGGGACGACGTCGTCCCGTTCTTCTCGTCGAAGTGCCGGGTTTCCTGGACCAGGGTTTCCCCGGCATCCAGAGCCTCACGCTGACGACGCTCCTCGTATTCCAGCGCGCGCGCGACCGAACGGATGGAGTTCATGTTCTTGACCTCGACCTTCGCGCCGAACTCTTTCTCGCCCTTGCGTCGAACCGACACGTTGGCATCGACGCGCATCGAGCCTTCCTCCATCCGCACGTCCGAGACCTCGAGAGATTCGAGGAGCGCCCGTAGCTCCGACACGAACGCTCGCGCTTGTTCCGCCGAGTGGATGTCGGGGTCGGTCACGATCTCGACGAGCGGCGTTCCGGCCCGGTTGAAATCTTCGAGTGAGTAGTCCGAATCGGCGATACGCCCACTGCCCCCGATGTGGATCGACTTGCCGGTGTCTTCTTCGAGATGGACGCGCGTGATCCCGACGCGAGTCGTGCCGAAGTCTCCTTCGATCTCGACGAAACCCCGCTCGCACAAGGGATTGTCGTACTGCGAGATCTGATAGTTCTTCGGCATATCCGGATAGAAGTAGTTCTTGCGGTGGAACAGCGACCAGCTCGCGATCGAACAGTTGAGCGCGAGGCCGATCTTCATCGTGTATTCGATCGCCTTTT
>JAHWJK010000030.1:0-10330 GCA_019348445.1 Actinomycetota bacterium
GCCCTTAACAACTTGGCATAGATGCTCGCGCTCGCTATGGAGTTTCCAAGGTTCAAACTTTGTCGCTGAAGGAAGTTCAGCCTTGCTTGTAACTCACTTCGGGGCAAAAAAATTCCGCCGTCCCGATTCTTCTGGGAGGCGGGCTCGCCGTGCATCGACACACGATTGGTCTTAGCTAGGCAAGCACCTCGGAGTGAGCGACCGGCAAGGAGTTCCCTTCCTCTAGACGACAGCCTGCGAATGATACACGGCGACCCCGGGCGGGCGTCAACCGGAGCGAGCGTCGAGACTTCCGACCCGCGCCCCCTTACGATTCCTGGCGTGCGGTGGACGAGTCTGCCCTTGCGGGTCAAGGGCCTCGTGGTGGTAGCGATCCCCCTGATCGCGTTGGGGGTCATCACCGCGGTCCTCTATAACGGCCAACGAAGCATCAACGAGGAGCAGGAGGCGGCGGCCGAGATCGCCCGGGTCCGAAGCCAGATCCAGACGGTACTGACGCTGCTGTTGAACGCGGAGACCGGGGTGCGCGGTTACGACCTGTCCGAGGACCGCGACTTCCTCGAACCGTACGAGGTTGCGTTCGACCGGCTTCCCGAGGCACTGACGAACCTGGAGACACTGACGGGCGACGATCCCGAGCAGTTGGCCCGGGCGCAGCACGTCCGCTTCCTGACCGGCCGCAAGCTCGAGGCTCTCGCTGGAATCAGGGGCACCGCGTTCGGCGAGGTCAACACGCCGACGCAGGAAGAGCTCCTCGCCGAGGACCAGCGAGCGATGGATCTCCTCCGAGAGGAACTGGAGACGATGCAGAGCGTCGAAGAGGCCGCTCTCGACCAGCGCCTCGACGCGTTGCGGGAGGCGCGCGCATCGCAGCCCTACGTACTAGGCATCGCGATCGCCCTCGGGCTCGCCGGCGGCCTCTTCGCCATGTGGCTGTTCACGACGGGGATCTCCCATCGAGTGAAACGTCTCGAGGAAAGCGCGCGCCGTCTCGCGAAAGGTGAGCCGCTCCTCGAGCGCCCGCCCGGCAGCGACGAGGTAGGACGTCTCGCACAGGCGCTGCAGGATGCCTCCGACCTACTGAACGATCGCGAGCAAAAACTCGTAGCAGCCAAGGAAACGGCAGAGCTCGCGAGCTCCGCGAAGAGCGAGTTCCTGTCGCGCACGAGCCACGAGCTGCGCACGCCCCTCACCGCGATCCGCGGCCTCGCGATGACCCTCCATTCGATGGACGACCTAGACACCGACCTGGTTCGCGAATCACTCGGGAGGATCGTGCATGCGAGCGAGAACCTCACCCGTTTGTTGAACGACTTCCTCGACATCTCCCGCATCGAAGCTGGTGTGCTCGATGTCGAGATCGAGCCGGTCGCGCTTCAGAAGCTCTTGCCGGGCACCATCGACCTCATGGCTCCCCAGGCGCGTGAGAAAGGCATCGCTATCGAATTGAGCGGCGAGGACTCGGTGCCACCGGTACTCGCGGATCCACAACGGGTGGAACAGATCCTGTTCAATCTCGTCGGCAACGCGATCAAATACAACTCGGAAGGAGCGCAGATAGAAGTCTCCTGTACGACACCTAACGACGATCGGGTGCGGATCTGCGTGAGCGACAACGGCGCCGGCATCGAGGCCGACAAGCTCCCGCGTCTGTTCACGCCGTACGACCGACTGGGTGCCGAACGTACGGCGGTCAAAGGTCTCGGGCTCGGTCTTCCGATCGCTAAGAGCCTGGCGGAGTTCATGAACGGGGAACTCGGCGTGGAAAGCGTCCCTGGAATGAAGACGACTTTCTGGGTCGAGCTTCCGGCCGCCGCGTGACTGTTACTCCTCGATCAGCCCCTGTTCGACCAGGAACTCGGTCGCGACGTCGCGGAAATCGCGACCCTCGACCTCGACCTGCGCATTCAGCTCGGTCATCGTCTCGGTCGTCAGCGCGGCGCTGACTGCTTCCAAGGCCGCTCGCACGTCGTCGGTCACGACTTCATCGCGTACCACGGGCGTGATGTTCTCTGCCGCTTGCAGACCCTTGTCGTCTTCCAGTAGCACCCACCCGCGTTCGGCGATGACACCCGAGGTCGAGAACAACAACGCGACGTCGATCTCACCGCCGGTAAGGGCCGCCACGGTGAGCGACCCTCCGGCATCCAGCGGTTTGAACTCCTTGAACTCGATCCCGTAGACCTCGCGCAGCCCTTTGAGGCAGAACTCGCGATCGGGACATTCCGGCGGGCCGCCGAAGACGAGACGACGTCCGTGCGGTCTCAGGTCACTGACGGTTTCGAGGTCGTACTCCTGCGCAGTTTCGGCAGCTACAACGATGGCATTCGTGTCGTTGGCCGTAGATGCCGCCAGCAGCTGAGCCCCCGACTCATCCAGTAAGGGTTCGAGAGCTTCGACATTGGCCGAGGGATCAGACGAGGGGTCGGAATTCGGATCCAACGCGGTGAGCAGGGACGCTAGGTATTCGGGTGCGACGTCGACCGCTCCAGATTCGAGAGCGGGAAGGAGTGTCTCTCGGTCCGGGAAATTGAACCGCCGCTCGACCCTTATGCCCTTTGACTCGAGCATCTGCGCGTACATCTCGCCGACGATCTGGTTCTCCGCGAACGTGACCGCCCCCACCGTGATGTCATCACGAGCGCCGACCTCGCTGCCGGCGCAGGCCGCGAGGGAGAAAGCAGCAAGGGCCAGAGATACAACCCGTCGCATCGAAGCCCCCCGTTAGATCGCCCCTACGGGCACTACTTTCTCATGCACGCGTCGTTTATCGCAGCACGTAGCTGTTCGATCTGCTCGAGGACCCGGTTGGGAGCCGTCCCGCCCCGAGAGCCGCGACGGGAGACGACCTCCCGCCGGTCGAGCACGAACACGTCTTCCGGCTGGAAACCCTCGTGGGAGGCGAGCCACGAGGCCGTCGCCGCTGCGCCCGTTCCTTCGAGGTCTGCGACCAAACGGCCGACCATCTCGTGCGCGTCGCGGAACGGAACCCCCCGCGTGACGAGAACTTCGGCTAGATCCGTTGCCCACGTCGAACCCGACATCGCGGCGTCCGCCATGGTTGTTGGATCGAACGTGATCGAGGCGACCAACGCAGTCATCGCTTCTATGCACCCGACCGTGGCGTCATGAGCGCGGAACACGATCGCCTTGTCCTCTTGCAGGTCGCGGTTGTAGGCGAGGGGTAATCCTTTGAGGACGGTAAGGAGCGCGGTGAGATCACCGATGACGATGGCGGCACGGCCGCGCGTGAGTTCCGCGACGTCCGGATTGCGCTTCTGCGGCATCATGCTCGAGCCCGTCGACCAGGAATCGGAGAGCCTTGCGAAGCCGAACTCCGACGACGTCCACAGCACGACCTCCTCGGCTAAACGCGACAGATGGACTCCGCAGAGCGCGCACGCATAGACGAGATCGGCGACGAAGTCGCGGTCCGAGACGGCATCCATAGCGTTGTCGAAGGTCCGTGTGACATCGAGCTTCTGCGTTGCTATGTAGGGGTCTAGGTCGAGGGTCGTCCCCGCAAGCGCGCCCGCACCCAGTGTCGACACGTCTGCCGATTCGTAGGCAGCACGGAAACGTTTAGCGTCACGGACGAGCGCGAAACCATGTGCCAGCAGATGGAACCCGAGCGAAACGGGTTGTGCCCGCTGCAGGTGGGTGTATCCCGGCATCACTGTGTCGGTGTGCTGCTCGGCCAGTTGCGATAGCAGCTCGATGAACCGAGCGAGCGCGTCGGCAGCTTCGGTCGCGGCGTCGCGGCACCACAGTCGGAGGTCGGTGGCAACGAGGTCGTTCCGGCTTCGCCCGGCGTGGATGCGGCGCCCGGCTTCGCCCAGCTCCTCGGTCAGGACGCGCTCGACGAGCGAATGCACGTCCTCGTCGGATCCCGTGTCGCGCACGTCACCGTTCTGCCACTCGTCCAGGAGTCGCGTCAGGACCGACTCGATCGCATCGAGCTCGTCGTCATCTAGAAACCCCGCGTGATTCAGTACGTGGGCATGAGCTTTCGTCGCCGCGATGTCGTACGGGAGCAGCCGCAGATCGACGGCCGACGACGACGTGAACGCGGCCATGTCTGGATCCGGTGCTTCGTCAAAGCGCCCGCTCCACAGGGGCATCGTTAGCTACCGCGCGCCCACGTCTTCGCGGGAAGCCCCCACAGCCGCGTGAAACCTGCTGCATCTTCGTGGGCGAAGGTGTCACCGTCGTCGTACGTGGCGAGGGTTTCGCTATAGAGCGAGTACGGCGATCGACGTCCGACGGGGAGGCAACCTCCTGCAGACAACCGCAGCTTCACATCGCCGGTCACGCGCGCCTGTGACGTCGCGGCGAACGCGTCTATCGCGTCGCGCAGAGGTGAGAACCACAGACCGTCGTAGACCACCTCGGACCACAACGACGACAGACGTCGCTTCTCTTTAGCGAGGTCGCGGTCGAGCGTGATCCCCTCGAGATCTTGGTGAGCAGCGATCAACGCGATCCCGGCCGGACATTCGTAAACCTCCCGGGACTTGATCCCGACCAGGCGGTCCTCCACCATGTCGATCCTCCCGATGCCGTACGAGCCGGCGAGCTTCCCCACCGCATCTATCGCGTTCGCCGGCGCCAGCGTTTCGCCATCGACGGCAACCGGAACGCCTCCGTCGAACGACACCACGACGTCACGAGGCTCGGGCGCATCCTGCGGTGCAGCGGTCAGTGCGAAGACGTCATCCGGCGGCGCGACCCACGGATCCTCCAAGACCCCACATTCGATGCTCCGTCCCCACGCATTCTCGTCGATCGAATACGGCGACGACTTCGTTGTCTCGATCGGCAGAGACCGCGCGGCGGCAAATGCGATCGTTTCGGCGCGATTCATCCCCCAGTCGCGGACGGGGGCCAGGACGTCGAGGTCGGGTGCAAGCGCCCCCAGAGAGACCTCGAATCGAACCTGATCGTTGCCTTTGCCGGTGCACCCGTGCGCAACCGCCGCGGCATCGACGTCGTTAGCTACGTCTACGAGAACCTTCGAGATCAACGGCCGCGACAACGCCGATACGAGCGGGTACCGGCCCTGGTACAGCGCGTTCATCTTCAAAGCCGGAAGTACGTAGTCCTCGACGAACTCGTGGCGAGCCTGCACCAGCCTCGCCTCCACGGCGCCGAGGCTTTCGGCTCGCGCGACGGCCGAATTCAAGTCGCCCGGTTGGCCGACGTCCACCGCGACCGCGACGACATCCCACCCGCGCTCGGACAACCATGCGATCGCGACTGAAGTATCGAGACCGCCGGAGTACGCCAGAACGACTTTCGGGCTCATGCGCGCACCGCCTGCTGGGTCAGCCACGCGTCGGCGAGCGACGCAGCGTGTCGTTCGCTATTGGTCGCGACGAAGATCGTGTCGTCGCCGGCGATCGTTCCGGCGACCTCGTCGAGACCGGCGAGATCGATCGCCCTCGCGACCGCACTCGCGTGTCCGGGGGCCGTTACAACGATCACGAGCGACGCCGCCGGGCGGATCGCTATCGCGAACTCATCCAGCGTGCGAACGAGGTTTCGATCGGTCAGGTCCGCATCTCCCCGTGGGATCTCGTCCGGTAAGCGATAGACGAAGCCGCCACCGGCACGAACCTTCCGCGCGCCGACGTCTTGGAGATCACGCGACACCGTTGCTTGCGTCACGTCATGGCCCGCGGAACGGAGCCCGTCGACGATGTCTTGCTGACTAGATGCGGTGCCTTCGTGGAGGATCTTGATCAGGTCTCGTCTGCGTTGTCCTTTCACGGGATCACCTCGCCAATCGCTTGTGCCACGATCTCAGCACCTCTTATCGCTTCCTCTTCCGACAGGGACAGGGGTGGACAGATCCTGACGACATCCGGGACGACGTCGTTCACGAGAACGCCGCGATCCAGCGCGGCCGAAACGACGTCGCGCGCCCTCTGTTCACGGAGACGCACCCCCAGGAGCAGCCCGATGCCGCGCACCTCGGCGACACCGGCGACCGATGCAAGACGGTCTTTGATCAGCGCGCCGGTGGTTGTCGTCTGGTCGAGCAGTCCCTCGTCCTGGATCACGTCAAGGACGGCGGTCGCGGCTGCGCATGGGACCGGTCCTCCCCCGAAAGTGCTCGCGTGGTCGCCGACCTCGAATGACGCGGCAACTTCGACCCGTGCCAGACACGCCCCTATCGGGAGGCCGGCGCCGAGGCCCTTTGCGAGGCACACCACATCCGGCGTCACACCGAAGTGCTCGTAGGCGAACCAGCGTCCGGTCCGACCGATACCCGTCTGAACCTCGTCGAGGATCAGCAGTGCCCCGGCACGGTCGCAGATGCCGCGGACTCCTACGAGGTAATCGCGGTCCGGCACCACGACACCGGCCTCGCCTTGTATCGGCTCGAGCAAGACGGCAGCGCAATCATCCGAGACGGCGTTCTCCAGAGCACCGATATCGCCATATTCCACGTGACGGAAGCCGGGCACCGTCGGCTCGAAAGCCGTTCGCTTCGCCGGTTGGCCGGTTGCAGACAACGCGCCGAACGTACGCCCATGGAAGCCGCCGGTAGCCGCGACGATCGCGCGCTTGCGACTTCCACCGTGCTTACGCGCGAGCTTCAACGCGCATTCGACAGATTCGGCCCCCGAGTTGCAGAAGAACACCTGCATCCCGCCGGTCAGCGCGGCGAGGCGGCGCGCGAGCTCCTGCTGGGGCGCAGTCGGATACAGATTCGAAACGTGGATCAGCCGCGCCGCTTGCGTCGCGATGGCCGCAACCACGCGCGGGTGGCAGTGTCCGACGCTCGCCACCGCCAGACCGGCGACGAGATCGAGATACGGCGTGCCCGACGCGTCGTAGACCACGCAGCCGGAACCGGAGTCGATGGCGATCGGCGACCGACGGTAGGTCGTCATGACGTGCTCGTCGACGCTGGTCTGACTCACGGAAGCACCTGGGTCCCGATCCCGTCTTCGGTGAAGATCTCGAGCAGCAGCGCGTGGCGAAGCCTTCCGTCCAGGATGTGGACCTTCTCGACGCCTCCGCCGAGCGCGCTCACCGCCGACGCTGCCTTCGGCTTCATTCCGTCGGAAAGACGATCGAGCATCGACTGCAGCTCCGTCGCCTTGACTTCGGGAACGAGCGAATCGGCCGTCCCGAGATCCCGGTAAAGCCCCTCGACGTTCGTGAGATAGACGAGCTTGGTCGCAGACAGCGCACGTGCAACCGCGCTCGCGACCTCGTCGGCATTTACGTTCAACGGGCCACCGTCATCATCGACGGCGATCGAAGACAGCACCGGCACGTAATCCCGCTGAAGCAAAGTCTCGAGGAGGTCCGTTCCCACCGAGGCGATCGTGCCGACGCGACCGAGGTCCTCGCCGTTGGGACCCACCGTCTTCTCCCCTACGAGAACGTGTCCATCGCCGGCGGAGATCCCGACCGCGGCTACACCGGCCTGGCCCAGCCGTGCAACGAGGTCCGCGTTGATCGACCCGACGAGCACGCGACGCACCAACTCCATCGTCGCCTCGTCGGTTACACGAAGCCCTCCGATGAACGAGACGTCGAGCCCAGAACTCGCCATCGCATCGGAGATCTGAGGGCCGCCGCCGTGAACGATCACCACGCGGACACCGACCATCACCAACAGAGCGATGTCTTCCGCGACGACGCGTGACAGATCGGGATCGTCGAGGGCCTGGCCCCCGATCTTTACGACGACGGTGCGTCCTCGGTAAGCCCTCATGAAGGGCAATGCCTCGACGAGGATGCCGGCCTTGGACGCTGCTTCCGCCGCGTTCGTCACGTCGTGCCGATCGCGTTCAGGGACACGTAGTCCGGGGTCAGATCCGCGGTCAGGACCTCGGCCGCGCCGGGACCGCCCCCGACGTCGCATACGACGACGACTTCCGGGCCCTCCATATTGCGACGAGCAGCGGCCAGGTCGACCACCGGCTCACCCTTGTCGAAAACCACCGCATCACCGATGGCGACCGAGACGGTCGCAAGATCGAGGGTACGGTCCACGGCGCCGAGTGCCGCTAGCACGCGGCCCCAGTTCGGGTCGTTACCGAAAACGGCAGCGCGCCACAACACAGACGAAGCGATCCCGCGGCCGAGCGCGCTCGCAACGCGGTCGTCACGAGAGCCTTCTACGCGTATGCGAACCAGTTTCGAGGCACCTTCCGCGTCCTCGACCATCTTCGTTGCAAGGTCCCTGCAGACGTCCGTCGTGGCGGCGCCAAGGGCATCGACATCCGCGTCACCTGCCGTGCCGGTGGCGAATATGAAGACCGAGTCGTTCGTGCTCTCGCACGCGTCGACGCTGATCCTGTTGAACGACGCGTCGACGGCACTATCCGCGACTTTCTGCAGGGTGGCCGGATCGACCGCCGCATCGGTTACCAGGAACGCCAGCATCGTCGCCATGTTCGGTGCCAGCATCGCCGCGCCTTTCGCGACGCCCACAACGCTCGCGGAGCTGCATGGCACTCGAGCCACCTTCGTCCGCGTGTCCGTCGTAAGGATCGACTCGGAGAACGGCCCCACATCCGCTTCGAGCGCGTTCACCGCGGTGGGCAGGGCCATGACGATGTCTCGTACCGGTAGACGAACGCCGATCGGCCCCGTCGACGCGACGAGTACCTCTTCCCGATGACAACTCAGGTGGCGCGCAACGGCGTCGGCCTCCTCGCGCGCGGCCGCGGCCCCCGACGAGCCCGTACATGCGTTCGCGTTCCCGCTGTTGACGACCAGCGCGCGGGCGGGCGTTCCCAGCCGTGACCGGCTCCAGTGGACCGGAGCCGCAGCCGCGGCGTTGCGCGTAAAGGTCCCCGCCCACGACGACGGCCGGTCCAACACGAGCAGACCCAGATCCCGCTCACCGCCGGGCTTGATCCCGCACGCGACCCCCGCGGAACGGGCTCCCTCTGGCCACGTCACGGCCATGCGGCTACCGCCTCGAGACCCGTCGTCTCGTCGAGGCCGAGTACCAGGTTCGCGTTCTGAAGTGCCTGTCCCGCGGCGCCCTTGCCGAGGTTGTCGATGGCCGCCGAGCACACGAGCATGCCCGCGCGCTTGTCGACGCGCGCAGCGACGAGGGCGCGATTCGTCCCGGCGACACTCTTCGTCGAAGGCCACCCCTCGATCACCGACACGAACGGCTCGCGACCGTAGGCATCCACGAGGATCCGAACCGCGTCTCGGTCGTCGAGCGGCTTACGGAGACGACCGCGCGCAGTGACGAGCAACCCCCGCGACATCGGGACAAGGTGCGGCGTAAACGAGACCGTCATCCCCTCCCCGCCGAAGCGCGCGAGTCCGCGCTCTATCTCCGGCACGTGCCGGTGATCGACGGTCCCGTAGGCTGCCGCGGACGAATCGACCGACGCGTGGAGAAGGCGATCCTCCTGCTTCCTGCCTGCGCCCGACGTTCCCGACAATGCATCGACCACAACGGGGCCATCGATCACTTGCTGATGTACGAAGGGGACGAGTGCGAGAAGCGCGGCGGTCGGATAGCACCCGGGATTGGCGATCCGGCGCGCTTCGGTGATCCCGCGCCGGTCGAACTCCGGTAGGCCGTACGTCCATGCCGGATCGGCGCGATGCGCATCGGACAGATCGATGATGCACGTGGCGGGGTCGAACGACGGCCGCACGTCGGCAGGTAGACACGAGAACACGACATCGGCATGCGTCGAGAGCACGTCCTCGACCGGCCGCAGGCGGAGGTCGGATGTCGCCAGGTGAGGCAGAACCTGTGCCACCTCGGACCCCGCCTTACCTGCAGCAGAAGCAGCGGTCACCTCGATCCCCGGATGCATGCTCAGGTAGCGCAGTAGTTCGCCCCCTGCGTATCCCGATGCACCCAGCACGACGGCAGCCGCTCCCATCTGGAGAATATATGCGTGTATCTGCATATCTGCAAGTGGCTACCCAGTGGCCGTGGTGGGCTATGACCTAAATAGTCATTTCGGGTCCGGCCGACGCTCAAGATGCCCGGTTGCAGGTGCCGATAGACCAGATATGACTCTGAGGAAAACGTCGCTCGCCGGCCTATTCACCGCCGTCATCGTCGTCGCGGTCGCCCCTGCGGCGCTCGCCCAAAGCGTTCCAGGCACCGACACACTGGGCGACGCCACCGGCGACCTCACGGGAACAGTCGGCGACACGATCGACACGACGACCGGGACCATCGGCGACACCACCGGAGGCGCGACCGACACGATCGACAGCACGACCGGGACGATCGGCGACACGACCGGCGGGACGATCGACGACACGAAAGACACGATCGACAGCACGACCGGGACGATCGGCGACACGACCGGCGGGACGATCG
>JAHWJK010000030.1:10430-14930 GCA_019348445.1 Actinomycetota bacterium
ACGACACGAAAGACACCGTCGACAGCACGACCGGCGGGACGATCGACGACACGAAAGACACCGTCGACAAGACGACGGGGACAACGACTGAGACGGTGGACACCACGACGGGAGGGACCTCCGGAGGAAGTTCCGGCGGCTCGACGCTCGACGAACTGCTCGGAGGCGGTGGCAGCGGCACCCCGACACTCGACGACTTCACACCGGGGTTGATCGACGAGCTCCTCGACGAGGCCGCGGTTCACGGGCTCTCCCCCGCCGCTGCCGAAGGGTGGATCAACGGCAAGAAGATGCTGTCGGCATCCCAGATGGGAAGAGCCGCCGCCGCGCTCGTCTCGCTCTCTGCACTCATCGAAGACCTCGCCTCACAGATCGCTCAAGCAGGAATTGGTTCCAACTACGAGATGGAGCTCGCAGCGGCGAGTGGCAACTCGTTCTTTGCCGATGCCGGTCGGGTGGCAGCTGCCGCGGCGAAAGCCTTGGCGTTTCCGTTGGCCCTCGCACTGCTGGTCGTAGGCTTCCTCGTCGTGCAGGGGCGGATCGGGCGCAGCGATCCGAAACTCGCTCTAGCGCCGGTCAACGCACGGGAAGAAACGCTCACGTTCGAGTAAGGCCCGTCTCAAGGCGCCCCCTCCGCGAGACGACATAGGGGGTGACGACATGAAGATCCGCAACTCGGACCATTCCCCCGCTTCAGCTCAGGAGATCGCGTCCCTTGCCGAGCGCATGGGCTACCTCCAGGCGCTGCGCGCGACGTTCGCAGTCGCCGTCATCGGTTCGACGATCGCGGCATCAGACATCGTCGGGGCATCGCTGACAGACCTCGTTTTCCTCAGCGCGGCTTATCTCGTCCCCTCGGTCGTCCTGGAGACCGCCCGCCGCCGAGTCGGCCGGCGCGGCATCGTCGTGGTCGAAGGGATGCTGCTGGTCGACGCCGTCTATCTCGCGCTCGTCGCCTACGCGACCGGAGGGATCCAGAGCCCCCTGCGGTTCCTCGTCTATCTGCACATCATCGCGGTCACGCTGCTCACGTCGTACCGGACCGGGATGAAGATCGCGATCTGGCATGCGCTCCTCTTCTTCGTGACGTTCTACGCACAGGCTTCCGGGATATTGCCGCCGCTCGAAGCCACAGGCGCAGGCGTGTCATCCGGCCGACCGTCGTTCTTCAACGTCGTCCCACTTCTACTCGTCGCTGCCGGAACGATGGCTTTCTCATCGGTAAATGAGCGCGAGCTACGTCGCAGGAAATCCGACCTCGAAGCGCTCACGAGCACCGCCGGCAAACTCGAGGATGCATCGGAGCCCACTGCCGTCGCGCAGATCGTCCTTGACGGCGCTCTCGAGGCGCTATCGCTCCCGCGTGCGCTGCTGATCGCGTCCCGTCCGGGCCAGCCGCCGGAGCTCCTTGCCTACCGGGGCGAGCTGTCTCCTCCGACGGACCTGCCGGCCACCGTCGACTCCGTCGTCCAGAAGGCGTGGGACGCTCACGCGCCTGCGTTGGTTCGAAAGCTCGACCCGATCGAGGACGCATATCTCGCAGCGTTGATCCCAGACGGGCAGAACATCGCGGTCGTGCCGCTGTTCGCGGAAGGTCAACCGATCGGGGCTATGGTCATCGAGCACAGCGGAAGATCGCAGCGCATCGAACGGCGAGTCCTCGCAACGCTCGGCCAGTTCGCCGCACACGCGTCGTTGGCGTTGAGGAACGTGTGGTTGCTGGAAGAGATCCAGAAGATCGCCGCCACCGACGGACTGACCGGCATCGCGAACCGCCGGACGTTCGAAGATGTTCTCGAACGCGAGATCTCTCGCGCGAGGCGGAACGGAGAACCCGTGACGCTGGTCATGCTCGACATCGACCACTTCAAGAAACTGAACGACACGCACGGGCACCAAACGGGCGACGATGTCCTGCGAGGAGCCGGGGCGGCACTGGCCGCCCAATGCCGCGACTTCGATACGCCGGCTCGCTATGGGGGCGAAGAGTTCGCCATCATCCTGCCGGCGTGTTCGCCGCGAGAGTCACTCGTCGCGGGCGATCGGTTGAGGACGGCTGTGGGAAACGCGGACGTCCCCGTGAAGATCACTGCCAGCGCGGGCGTCGCGACGTTCCCCACTCATGCCTCGGATCCACAGGGATTGATCAAAGCCGCCGACGAGGCGCTCTACGAATCGAAGCGATCGGGCCGCGACAGGGTCACGCGCTCGCGACGCTCACCCGCACCCGATGGGATCTTCACCTCCACGGATTGATCACTTGTACGTCCGGCGACGGAAGACGTCGGTCGCCAGCGAATCGACGCGATCCAGGATCAATAGGCCGTCGAGGTGGTCGATCTCGTGTTGGAATGCACGCGCTTCGAACCCGTCCGTCACGATGACGCGGTCATCCCCCTCCGGCGTACGTCCACGAACGACGATCCGATGTGCCCGCGCAACGTTCGCGGTGAGGTCGGGGACGCTCATGCAACCTTCACGAGCGACCTCTCTCCCCGACGCTTCGATGATGACCGGGTCGATCAAGACAACGAGTCCGTGGCAGGTCGTCGTCTTCTTGTGATCCGTCACATCGACTGCTATGACCCGACGAGCTACACCGATCTGCGGAGCGGCGAGACCGACACAAGCAGGCGACGCGCGCATCGTGTCGAGCAGATCGACGATGAGGTCTTTCCCGGGCGTGTCGCCGACCGGCTCCGCGCGGACCTTGAGAACGTGGTCCGGGAGCCGGTTGACGGAGCGAACCGCCACCTAAGGGCGCACGCCTAGAGGACGTCGGCTTCGATCGGATGCACGCTGATCTCGACGCCGAGCTCTTCTCGCAGCGGAGGGAGCACCTCGTCGAGGTTGCACTCCGGCGGTGCCTGCACCTCGATCTGAAGCGCGTAGACAGGATCGTTCTCCTCCCCGATCAGGCGCGAGTTCAGGTCGGTGATGTTCACCCCGAGTCGCGCCAGCGCATCCGCGACGCGGTAGACGATCCCCGGCTTGTCGGCGCCGTACACCGCGACCATGTGCGTGGGCGGCTCGAACTCCGCAGGCGTGTCCTCGACGGTCCGGGCGGTCGCGACCACGTTCAGCTCGGCGGCCACCGATGCCAGACGATCCTCCAACGACGACGGATCGACGCCGTCGGGGCACCTCGAGATCATCGTCATCGAGAAATGACCCCGAAGTATGGTCGAGCTGATGTCCTCGAGGTTGCAACCGACGTCGAAAAGAGCGCGGGTGACGGCAGCGACGATCCCGGGTTGGTCGTTACCGATGACGGTGATCGCGATGCTGCTCACCCGGCGACCCTAGTCGAGGGGGCGCACCATTCGCGTTCGACGTGAAACGTTAGCGCCTCGACCCCGGCGTTCTCGCAAGTACCGGGCGGACGGGGTCGCTACGAGTGAGCCAGTCGCGCAGCTCGGCCGCCGCATGGGCCACGACCGCAACCACGTACGGCATGCCGATGCGCATCACCGTCACCGTTACCAAGAAGACCGCGGCTGCGATGAACCCGATGACTCCGACGACGAGCAACGCGATTCCGGCGACCGCGAGGTAGACGCTGTCCATGAAGATCCTCTCAACTAAGCAATCCGAGAGGCCTCTTACCCTCGCGCGACGTTCTGTAACCGCTCGGGGTGAGGTCCCTGCCTTTGGATAGCCCGAAGTTGTAGCGCGCATTGAGTCGCCGGGGTCCTCGGCCCAAGAGAAAGGGGCCGGCTCCCCTCGTACCGGCCCCCTCTTCTCGCAGCACGCTGCCCGTTACTTGACGACCTTGAAGACCTTCTTCGCGACGCCTTTGTTGCCGGACGGATCCGTCGCGACCACCTTCGCCGTGTAACGACCCGTAGCGGCTCTGCGCGGGACCGGCCACTTGACGCAGCACCGGCTGCCGGCCGCGAACTCGGCGGCGTTAGAAGTGGCGATCTTGCGTCCCGAACGGAGGATGACCACGCGCACGCGAGCCCGCTCGTCGAGGTGGAAGCCAAACCTCGCGGTCTTCCCGCGTGGGACCGGTGCAGGCCTGACCTTCACGGCCGAAACGACAGGATTCGTAACGTCACCAGGATCTACACCACTGGAGCCGACGGCAGCGGAATAGCCGTACGTCTTGTTGTCGCCATCGGCGGTGCCGTTACACGTCCAGACACTCAGTGGGAACTTGGCACATCCTGAGTAGTGATCGCTCGCGTTCGTGAGCACGAGGGTGACTTCCAGCATGGCCCCGAAGGAGACAGTTGCCTGCCCGTCGCCCTCAGAGTCGAGCGGGATGGGACGGTACGTCGTCGCTCCCGAACTAGCAGCGATCGATACGAGCGTCGCTCGCGACCCACTCTGCGCGTCGCTCATGTTCACGGAGACCGTGATCTCGTCCGTGGATGTAACGCCATCGCCGGGCCTAAAGCCGATGTATCGGCTAGATAGATGGTCGACGTCAGACGTCTTCTCGACGGCAGTCGGCGTACTCGACGTGAGACTGTGAATCGCTGCCCGGGGGCTGGG